>CAVHKV010000036.1:0-6808 GCA_963636635.1 uncultured Bacteroidales bacterium | reverse complement strand
ACAAGGAGGGCTTCCTGCGCAACCGCCGCTCGCTCATCCAGACGATGGGCCGCGCAGCGAGAAACGCACACGGCCAGGTCATCATGTACGCAGACGTCATCACCGACTCCATGCGCGTCGCCATCGACGAGACGCGCCGCCGCCGCGCGGCACAGGAGGCCTTCAACGCCGAGCATGGCATCGTGCCCAAGACGGTGAAGAAGTCCATCGCCGACATCTCGAGCTTCATCTCCGAGGCAGAGGAGACGGTGGGCGACAAGACGCGCGACCGCCACGGCACGGGCAGCCACGGCGCCTTCGAGAGCCTGGCCTCGGTGGAGGAGAGCTCGCGGGCCCGCAGCGAGGCCACGGCCAAGTCCGTGGCCGCAGAGCTTGCCAAGAAGCTGCCGCACGAGGAGCTCGCGCGCATCATGGAGGCGCTCGAGGCCGACATGAACGCCGCCAGCGAGGCCATGGACTTCGAGCGCGCCGCCGAGCTGCGAGACCAGCTCGTGGAGCTGCGCACCAAGGTGGAGGGCACCACCGAGGACGATGTCATGGCCCGTCTCAAGGCCGGCGCCCGCAAGGGCAGCGCCCATGCCACGCGCAGGAAGTACCGCCCCCGCAAGAAGTAGGGGAGGCTAGGCGGCCGTTTGGCGTGGCTGTTGTTGGGCGGCATGGATGCGCCTTGCGCCTTTGGGACGTGTTTGGCGCCCAGGCACAACGGCGCAAGAGGCGACGTTTGGTGGCTTGGCATGCGGACGGGCGCCGCATCACTGATGGCACCACGCAGGCCTTGCCTGAGAGCCCAACTTGTCACCCTATGGTGGTCATTTAGGCCTTCTAGCTGGGAATATATTGAAAGCTTGAGGGGAAATCTCGCTCTGCGGGCGTTTTCTTGATGTCCGGCGCGTATACTGCTGAACCCGTGAGCGGTAGCAGAATCGCCGCGAACGGTAGGAAATCGATACGCGAGAAGGAGCGAAAGTGCCCTACAACGTCATTGCCGAGTTTCTGAGCACGGCCCTCATGATCATCTTTGGCGTCGGCGTCCACTGCGACACCGTCCTCAAGGGAACCAAGTACCAGGGTTCGGGCCACATGTTCGCCATCACCACCTGGTCGTTCGGCATCACCGTCTGCCTGTTCATCTTTGGCGGCTCGGTCTGCATGAACCCCGCCATGACGCTTGCCCAGTGCATGATCGGCCTCATCGGCTGGGACAACTTCGTGCCGTACGTCATCGCCCAGATGCTCGGCGGCTTTGCGGGCGCCGTGATCGCCTGGTTCATGTACGCCGATGACTTCAAGGCCTCCGAGGGCGTCATCGACCCGGTTGCCCAGCGCAACATCTTCTCCACCAACCCCACCAAGGAGTCCATGAACCTCGCGCGCGACTTCTTCTGCGAGGCCATCTGCACCTTCGTCTTCATCACCGCCATCCTCGCCACCGCCAGCCGCGCCGGCGAGAACGTGCTCATGCTCGCCGTGGGCGTTGGCCTCATCGTCTGGGCCGTCGGCATGGGCATGGGCGGCATCACCGGCTTTGCCATGAACCAGGCCCGCGACCTCGGCCCGCGCATGGCCTACCAGCTGCTGCCAATCGCCAACAAGGCCGACAACAACTGGAAGTACGGCCTGCTCGTCCCCGGCATCGCCCCCTTCGTGGGCGCCGCCCTCTCCGCCCTCTTCGTCCGCGGATTCCTCGGACTGTTCTAGGCGAGAGCGGCAGAGCACAACAGAGCCCCAAAACGAAGGCGGCCGGACGTGAGAAGCGTCCGGCCGCCTTTTTGCGTGCGCGTGTGGTTGTGCTGCGCGTGTGGTTGCATGCGCGTGTGGTTGGTTGGGCTGCCTGTGTGAGGTTGTCTGCGGGTGGTTGCCTGCATGCGCCTGCGTTGCCCGACTGCAGGGGGGGGCTGCCTGCACACACGCCGTCTTGCGTCAACAGTGCGGCGCGAGCCATGAGCCTCCACAGGTGAGCAGGCCTCGGGATTGCCCTAGCGTTCGCTCTACTTCTTGCGGCGAAGCAGGAGGGCGGCGAGGATAGCCGCGAGGCCGGCTGCGAGGGCGATGAGGGCGGGAACGTCGCTCGTGTCATCGCCGGTGGCGGGCAGGGCGGGCGCCTCGCTTGCGGGCTGCTCGTCCTCGCTGGGAGAGGGGGAGGGCTCGGGAGTCGGCTCAGGGGTTGGCTCGGGAGTCGGCTCCGGTTCCGGTTCCGGTTGCGGCTCAGGCTCGGGCGTAGGCGTGGGCTCAGGCTCCGGCTCTGGCGTAGGCTCAGGCTCCGGCTGCGGGTCAGGTTTGGGTTCCGGCTCTGGCGTGGGCTCCGGCTCGGGCTGCGGCCCGGGCTCCGGCTTAGGCTCAGGTTCGGGCTCTGGGGTGGGCGTTTCCTCCCACTTCGCATAAAGGATGAGGTCCTGCGTCACGGGCGTCTCGAAGCTGTACTCGGTCGTGAGGCCCTCGTCGCCATACCAGCCCACAAAGGTGTGGCCATCACGCTTGGGCGCATCCGGGACGGCTGCGCACTCGCCGTCGCTCACGTGCTGCGAGGCGACCTCGGTGCCGCCGTTGGTCACGAAGCTCACCTCGTGCTGTATGACGTAGGCAAAGGTGGCGACGTCGCTTGCCACCATGGCGTCGCGGAAGGCGCGGGCCTTCACGGTGGTGCTGTGGGCAAGCTCGATGGCGCTATCGTACGCGGCACTGTCGGCCGTGGGCTCGCTGCCGTCGGTGGTGTAGCGAATGGTGGCGCCCTCGGTGGCGCAGGCAAGCTCCAGGCTCTGGGCGCCCTTGTAGGTGCCGGGGTTGAGCGAGGCCGTGACCTGGGCGGCCTTCTCGGGGGCGCCAATCACGAGGCTGAGCGAGAGCTCCGTGCTCACGCCGTTGGCGTCCACGCTGGCGGGGATGCTCACCTTGCCGCTTACGGTGAGCGTCTGCTCGGCCGTGGCGGCCTTGTCAAAGCCTGTGGGGACCTCCCAGGTGATGTCCAGCGGCACCTCCGAGCCTTCCTCGAGCACCAGGACCGCCTGCTTGGGGAGCTTCCAGCAGTTGGTGTCCTCCTCGGCCTCGTCCTGCTTTTCCTGGTAGCCCCAGGCCTCCTCAAAGCTGAGCTTGTAGGTGCTGTCCGCCCTAATCTCGGTCGCCTTGATCTTGCGCGTGGCGGGGAAGGTGACCACCAGCTGGTAGGTGCCGTCCGCAAGCCTCACGACGCTGGCCTTCGCCTCGCTGGCGCTCCCGTTGAGCTTCACGGTCATGGAGTCCGAGAGCTCGTAGTGGACGTCTTGCGGTGCTGCCTGCGCGGCGAGTGCGATGGTGGCGGTGTAGCTGGTGAGGTATCCCGCCTCGCCGTCCGGCTCCTCGGGAGACCAGCTGACGGCGACCTTGCCGTCGCTGCCGGCAAAGTAGGAGGTGGCGTCGGTGGCCTTGCCCGCGGAGGTGGCCTCGATCTTGGCAACGCTCTCTGCAAGCGGCTGGCCCGCCTCGGGCGCGTCCATGGTGAGGGAGAGCTCGCTCACGACGGGGTTGTAGACCGCGAAGATATTGAGGTTGGTGGAAAAGCTCGGAATTGCGAGCGTCCTACTCGTGAGGTCGCTGCCCTCGGGGGCATCGTCCCACTCCCAGTGGCTGAAGACGCGCCCCGGCACGATGGGCGCCGTGACGGTGGCGCCCGAACCGAGGTCTCCGGAAATCTCGAAGGTGGGTGCCCAGGGGCTCTCGCCCTCGCCGTAGAGCGCCGTGTCGTGGCAGGTTATGGTGAGTGCCTTGCCCTTGGTGTCGTCCAGGACGTAGGTGGCCTCGAGGCTGCCGGACCGCGCGCCGTCCTTCTCGGCCCAGACGCTGAGCGTGACCTCGGTGCTCTCGCCATCCTTGCCGACAAGCTCGATGCCCGTGGCCGGGTCGTAGGCGTGCTCGCCGGTGGCGTCGGAGTAGTGGATGGTGGCGCCTTCGGTGGCGCAGCTCGCCTCCAGCGTGAGGCTCGTGCCCTTGTAGGTGCCGCCGGCGGGGGAGAGCTCCGGCGTCTCGACCACGGGCGCGGTGCCCAGGACCTTTATCTCCACCTTGAGCTTGAGGCCCTTGGGGTTGAGCCCCTCCTCGCAGGCCACCGGCAGCTGCAGCTCAAAGCTGGCGCCCTGGGTTCCCTGGTTGGCGACCACGTCGCCGTCAAAGAGGCGCTCGGGCCAATCGAGGGCGTCCCGCACGGTGTCGAGCCTGCCTGTGGTGCCGTCCACATAGCGCACGGCGGCGGTCTGGGGCAGCATGTCCGTAAGCACCGCCTTGCTCGTGCCCACCGTGACCGGCACCGAACTTTCGGCGATGAAGTCCACCGGGGGCTTCTCGGTGGTCACGGTGCCAGACGTGAGGCTGAGCGTGCCGTCCTCGCGGCTGACGGAGACGGCGCTGGCGTCCACGGAAGCGTCGCCGATGGTGATTTGCGCGTCCTTGGCCTCCATGTCGAACGAGAAGGCGCGCCCCGTCGCGCTGTCTTGCGTGGCCGTGGCCCCCAGCGCGTAGGAGGTGCTGTAGCCTGCCTTGCCCGTCACGGCCGTCTTGCTGCCGTCCTCGGCAACCTTGTACCAGGTGAGCGGAACCTCGAGGCCCGTCTCCGTCCACGTGCCGGTCTCGGGGTCCTTCGTGAAGAGCTGGCCCGTCGTGGGGAGGTCCTGGCCGGCCACCGGTGAGGCGGCCTGCAGCCTCACCTCGCGGATGCGCGTGGCGTAGACGGCCTTGAGGTGCACGTCGTTGTTGGGCATGGCAAAGCTGAGCACGGGGTTGTTCACGTCCGTGATGACGCTTTCGACGGGTTGCAGGCCCGTGGTGGTCGCCGTGTCCCAGCACTTGAAGACCTTGGCGTCGTCCGTGCTGGTTGCGTCCACCGTCACCTGCGTGTTGGTGGCGTAGCGCGTGGTGCCCTCGCCGTTGACGGTGACGAGGAAGTTGAGCGAGCCCGTGCGCTGCCACAGGTCGCTCTCGCCGTGGCTGAGGTGGAACTTCTCGGGCAGGTCGCAGAAGAAGGTGCCCTCGATGTAGTTGGTGAGGTCCTTGCACAGGCGGCGGTCGCTGTTGGAGGCCACGCGCACGCCGATTCTCGAGCCGGCGTCGACGTTGCCCACCATGTAGGCCCAGATGCTGCTGATGAGGTTGGCGTCGAGGAAGACGTCGTCGGCCGAGCCGTCGCCACGGGTGTTGCCCGTGACCGTGAGCACGCCGGCCACCTTGATGTTGTTCAGGCAGTACGAGTAGACGCCGCCGCCCTCCTCGCTGGCCGTGTTGTTGGTGATGGTGCAGGCCGTGAGGGTGTTCTGGTCGTTGCAGTTGTAGATGGCGCCGCCTTGCAGGGCGCTGTTGTTGGTGAAGGTGCAGTGCTCCACCGCGGTCCACTCCTGGTTGAGCATGATGGCCCCGCCCTTGCCGGCCTCGTTGCCGTCAAAGATGATGTTGCGGATGTTGCCCTCGTTGCTGCGCCACGCGTTGCTCGAGACGCAGATGGCGCCGCCGCCGATGGTGGAGGAGGTCTTCTTGCACTTGTTCCTCGAGATGGTGGCCTTGCCGCCCTCGGCGTCGATGAGGAAGTAGGACCGTTCGAGGTAGATGGCGCCGCCGCAGTTGGTGCCCACGTTGTCGTCGATGTGGGAGTCGTCCTTCAGGTGGATCTTGGTGTTCTTGCCAAAGGTCGTGACGGCGCCGCCGGCGCTCTTTGCGTAGTTGCTGGTTATGTAGCCGTCGTCGAGGTTGACGCTGGTGTCCTCGCCGCTGATGTAGATGGCGCCGCCGTAGCTGGTGGCGTAGTTGGAGCAGATCCTCGCCCCGTTGTTGACGTTGATGGCGCAGCGGTCGTCCGCCTTGACGGCGCCGCCGTAGCCGGAGGCGTTGCCGGCGATCGTGACGTTGTCGAGCGTGAGCGTGCTGTCGTCGTCCATGCGAAAGCCGCCCTCGTCGCTGTGCCCGCTGTCCGAGGCCCAGCCGCCGCCGCACAGCAGGCCTCCCGAGGTGACGGTCTGGCTTGAGGTGGTTGGGCTGTCGGCGTTGTTGTAGCCGTTGAAGGTGAAGGTGGTGTTTGGCCTGGCGCTTCCCTTGAGGGTGAGGTTGGCGTGCTCGTACAGCCTGATGAGCGGCTTCATCTGCCTGTCAGAGCGATAGATCTTGTGGCCGTTCATCTCGATGGTGATCGACTTGCTGTCGGCGATGCCGAGGGTGTCGCTCAGGTCCCAGTCGCGCTCGAGGTAGATGACCTTGTTGCCGTAGCCCGCCTGGATGGCGGCGCTGACGCTGTAGTAGTAGACGGGGTTGCCCGACTCGCCGAGGGAGTAGGCGTAGGCCTCGGCGGCCGCGGCCGGCGTGGGCGCGAGCGAGGCGAGAGCCAGGGCCGCCGTTATGGCGACGAGCAGTGCCGCCAGCTTGGCCGCGAGGGGAGAGCGGGGCGCATGCGGCTTCATGGCGCGCAGGCACGGTGTCTTCGTTTTGGGTGCGTTCGTGCTCATATGTGTCCGATCGGGTGGTCGGGGGAGTGCGATTTTGTTGCTTGCCCAACGGCAGACGTTGGGCGTTTGTTGGAGCCACCGCTTGGGGCGCGGCACCAACCCATACATATTAAGGCATGGTTCAGCTTTGACGCCCTGAAACGATGGGAAACACCGGGTAACAAGCATATTCTTGGCACCTGGCAGCTTGTTGCATGCGCTCCTGCCTCTTGAGGAGGGGAAGTCGAACACGGCGCCGACTCACGCGTCGCATGCGGCCCGCTTTTTACCGCGAGGCATTGGGCGGGAGCATCGGCTCGCGCATCGCATGCGGCCTTGCTTCCTAGCGAGCGGCATCGGGCGCAACGTCAACT
>CAVHKV010000035.1:0-17689 GCA_963636635.1 uncultured Bacteroidales bacterium | reverse complement strand
ATGTGGCCGGCCGTGCCGCCGGCGGCAATCGCGACCTCAAGCTTGTCTGCCATCGTTAGCTCCTTCTCCTTGGGCGGTCGCCTGAGCGAGAGCCCCTCGTGTCACCCTTGCGTACGGTTGGCCCGGAGTTCGGGCGCAGGCGGTCTGCCCCAGTGGGCCCAAGGTCGATGCGCGTGCGGCCGTTGGCGTCGCGTTGCATGCGCGCCGCCGTTCCCTGGCGCGCCGAGCCGCGGCCTCCAGAACCCGCCGCCCTGGCGCCGGTTCCGCCGTCCACGAGCTTGAGGCCGCCCGCATCCTGCGCTCCCCTGGCAGAGAGCGGCACGTTGCCCCTCTCGCGCGGGGAACGGCGCATGGCCTGGGCCTCGGCCGAGCCCCTCGCGTAGGCCTGGCCCACGCCGGTGTCCTCGTCAGAGAGCAGAGACATCTGGCGGCGGCGCCTGTCGTGCTCGGTCTCGGGCAGCTTGGAGCGCGTCGCCACGTTCACGATCATGGCGATGAGGCACATGGACGAGATGAGCGACGAGCCGCCGTAGGTAAGGAAGGGCATGGGCTTGCCCGAGAGCGGGATGACGCCGAGCACGCCCAGGGCGTTCAGGAAGAACTGCGAGAGCAGAAGCGTCACCGCGCCCGTGGCCACCAGGCGGCCGGTGAGGTCGTGGGCGTTGCGCGCGATGCTGATGCCCAGGTAGGCGATGGCGGCAAACATCGCGCAGACGAACAGCGTGCCCGCAAGTCCCAGCTCCTCGCCCACGATGGCGAAGATGAAGTCGGTGTGGGCCTCGGGCAGGAAGAAGTACTTCTGGCGGCTCATGCCCAGGCCGCGGCCGATGAGCCCGCCCGAGCCAAAGCTGATGTAGCCCTGGTTGATCTGGTAGTTGGAGTCCGAGATGTCAGCGTTGGGCGTGAAGTAGGACAGCAGCCTCGCGCGAGAGTAGCTGTCTGAAAGCATGAAGATGAAGCCGATGACAGCCAGCGCGACAAGCATCCTTCCCAAGATTTCGGGCTTCACCATGCCGGAGACGTAGACCAGCACAAGGCACAGGACCACGACGATGGCCGAGGTGCCCTTGTCGGGCTCGATGAGGATGAGCGTCAGCGGCACGGCGATGTAGAGCATGGCCAGGCCAATCAACCCGCCCGAGCCCAGGCGCCGCTCCTCCATGAAGCCGCCCAGCAAGGACGAGCCCGCGAAGACGAAGGCGAGCTTGGAGAACTCAGAGGGCTGGAACGTGCCGACGCCGAGGTCAATCCAGCGCTTGGCGCCGCCGACCGTGGTGCCCGCAGCGAGCACGCCAAGCAAGAACAAGATCGACAAGGCCGAGACGAACGCGGCACCGGCCGAGCCGCACCACCAGTGGTAGTCGACCTTGACGATGGCGGCGGCAAGCGCAAGCCCGGCTATGGCATACATCACCTGGTGCTTGAGGTAGTAGGCGGCGTCGCCCGTCTCCGCGGCCGCCCTCACCGAGGAGGCCGAGAAGATCATCACGATGCCGAAGATGACCAGCACGGCCGCGACGGCCACAAGCTTGAGGCCCGGCGTCATGAAGCGCTCGGGGATGCTCCTGATCTTGTCTTCGAAGGAGCCGCCGGACGCCTTCGCGCGCGTGGCGCGTGCGCGCTCGCGGCCGGACTCTCCCCTGCTTGCGTTGGCGGCATAGCTCATCGAACTCACGGGCACTACTCCTGGGCGGCGATTCGGGTGGCAACGAGGGACTTGAAGGCGCGGCCGCGCTCCTCAAAGCCGCTGAACTCGTCAAACGACGAGCAGGCGGGCGAGAGCAGCACCACGTCGCCCTCGTGGGCGAGCGCGATGGCGGCGTCGAGCGCCTGCTCGAGGTGCTCGGCGCGCTCCACGGCGCCGCCGGCGGCCTCGACGCAGCCGGCGATGCGCTCCCCGGCCTCGCCGAAGCAGACGGCCACGCGGGCGCAGGCCGCGACCTGCTCGCACATCTCGGCAAGGTCGGTGCCCTTGTCGTGGCCGCCGAGCAGGATGATGACGCGACCGGGCTCAAAGGCCGTGAGCGCCTTGCAGACGGCGTCGGTGTTGGTGGCCTTGGAGTCGTTCACAAAGCGCACGCCGCCCATCTGACCGCAGGGCTCGATGCGGTGCTCGAGCGGGCGGAAGTCGATGAGCCCGGCGCGCGCGTCGGCGGGCGCCACGTCGCAGGCAAGCGCGCAGGCCGCGGCGGCCAGCGCGTTCTCCACGTTGTGGGCGCCAAAGATGGAGAGCTCGTCCTTGTTCACGAGCGGCGTGTCCACACCATCGATGCGCACCACGAGCATGCCGTCCTCGGCGGCCCAGGCGCAGCACGCCTCGCCCTCGCGGGGAAGCTCGCCTGCGCCCAGCAGGCGGCAGACGCGCAGGCCGCGCTCGGCGCAGCGCGCGGCCACGTCGCGGCACCAGGCGTCGCCGTCCGAGATGACGGCCAGATCACCCGCGTCCAGGTTGGCGAAGAGCTTCTCCTTGGCGGCAGCGTAGTTCTCCATGGTGTTGTGCCAGTAGAGGTGGTCGGGCGTGACGTTGAGCAGCACGCCCACGTGCGGGTGCAGGTGGGCCGAGGTGGCCAGCTGGAAGCTCGAGAGCTCGGCCACGAGCCACTCGCCGGGAGCGCGGCGCGCCACCTCGCCGATGGCCATGGTGCCGATGTTGCCCACGGCCTCGGCGGCCAGGCCGCCCGCACGCAGAAGGTCGCGGGTGAGGGTGGTCGTGGTGGTCTTGCCGTTGGTTCCGGTGATGCCCACCCAGCGCTCGGGGCTCTCACGCCAGGCAAGTTCGGGCTCGCCGATGACCTCGGTGGCCGCGGCCTTGGCGCTCGCGTAGAAGGCGCTGAACTCGGAGATGCCGGGCGAGCTCACGGCCAGGTCGTAGTGGCCCTGGACGTCCTCGGTGCCAAAGACCACCGTGGCGCCGCCGTCCTGCAGGGCGCGGGTGGCATCGCTCGGCTGGCTCTTGAGGCCGCCGTAGACGGTCACGCTGTCAACGCGGCCGCCCTCCTTCTGCTCGAGCAGGTAGTCGGCAACGGCCTCGCCCGTCTTGCCGAGGCCCAAGACCAACACGTCGCCCAAGCGCTCGCAACCTACCTCGCCCATACTGAGCCCCCTCACAAACTACGATGCCAAGCGACCAGGTGGCCGCAAGCGTTCAAACCATGCCAGGCAGCCAGGCGGCCGCAGGCGTCCAAAACAAGCCAAGGGCCGCACGCGGCGGCCCCGTCACTAGCGAAGCTGGAAGTACAGCGCAAAGCCCACGGCGGCGAACATCGCGCTCACGATCCAGAAGCGGATGACCACCTTGGTCTCGCTCCAGCCCTTCTTCTCAAAGTGGTGGTGGAGCGGCGCCATGAGGAAGATGCGCTTGCCCGTGTGCCTGAAGCTCAGCACCTGCAGGATGACCGAGAGGGCCTCGCAGATGAACAGGCCGCCCATCACCAGCGAGGTGACCTCGGTCTTGGTGAGCACGGCCAGCGCCGCAAAGCCGGCGCCGAGGGCGAGCGAGCCGGTGTCTCCCATGAAGATGGAGGCCGGGTGGCAGTTGTGCCAGAGGAACCCCACGCAGGCGCCGCCGCAGGCGGCGGCGAAGACCGCGAGGTTGATCTCGCCGTAGGAGTAGGCCACCATGGCCATCACGAGCATGACGCCCATCACGGTGCCGCCGGCCAGGCCGTCCAGGCCGTCGGTGAGGTTCACCGAGTTGGAGAGGCCGGCAAGCAGCAGGAAGACGAAGAACACGTAGATCCAGGGGATGCGCACGCCGGCGATGGTGGTGGTAAGGATGCCCAGGTCGATCGTGAAGCCGCCCGGGAAGGTGAGGTTGGGCGCGATGCCCACCCAGTTCACGGCGAGCAGGCAGAAGGCCACGCTGATGGTGATGAGGCCGGCCATCTTCTGCGAGGGCGTGAGGCCCAGCGAGCGGCCGTGGCTCACGCTCTCAACATCGTCGAGCAGGCCGAGCAGGCCGGTGGCGAGGGTGGCCGCCACGCACAGGATGAGGTCGGGCGTCCAGCGGGCGAAGAAGAAGACCGTGATGAGCATGCCCAACAGGATGATGACGCCGCCCATGGTGGGGGTGCCCTGCTTCACCAGGTGGGTCTGCGGGCCGTCGGCGCGCACCTGCTGGCCGATGCCGTCCTTGCGCATGAGCGTGATGAAGCTCGGCATGAGCAGGGCCGTGATGAGGCAGGCCACGAGGCCCGCAATAAAGACCTGGTAGCTGGGGTACTGGGTGCCGTTGATGAGGTAGGTAAGCACTTAGGCCGTCACCGCCTTTACGAATTTGTCGAGGTACGCGGCGCGCGACGCCTTCACGAGCACGAGGTCGGCCGGCTCGAGCACGGGCGGGATGACCTCGATGAGCGCCTGGACGTCGGCCACGCGCACGATCTTGTCCTCGGAAAATCCCATGAGGCAAGCCGCCTCCTCCATGTGATCGGCGCGCTCGGTGCCCACGATGACGAGCATGTCGAGCGGCAAGGCCGCGGCGTAGGCGCCCACGAGCTCGTGGAGGCGCTCCTCCTGCTCGCCCAGCTCGCCAATCTCGCCGATGACGGCGATGCGGCGGCCGCCCTCGTCCACGCGCATGCGGCACAGGGCCTTGAGCGAGGCCGCCATGGAGTTGGGCGCGGCGTTGTAGGAGTCGTCGATGACGCGGCAGCCGCAGGTGGCGCGCACGACCTCCTGGCGCATGTGGGTGGGCGCGAGCTTGGAGATGGCCGCGATGGCCGCATCCGCGTCCACGCCCATCTTGAGGGCCACGCCCAGGGCGAGCAGCGCGTCGGGCACCACCTGGGCGCCCGTGAGGCCAAGCTTCACGTGGTGGCGCTCGCCGGCCTGCGGCAGGCCCTCGCGCACGGCGAGCTCAAAGCTCGGGTGCGCGTCGGCGTCGAGCTCCACCTCGCCGGCGCAGAGCACGGAGGCCTCTCCGGCACCCACGAGGGCCACGGGGACGCCCGCGGGCTGGGCAAACTCGCGCGCGATGAAGGCGGTGTAGTCGTTCTCCGTCGTCATGAAGAGGGCGGGCTCGGGCGCCACGGTGCTCGCGGGTGCGTCCGCAAGGCTCGCCACGATCTCGCCCTTGGCGCGAGCGATGTTCTCGCGCGAGCCGAGCAGGCCGATGTGGCTCGTGCCCACGTTGGTGATGACGGCCACGCGCGGGCGGGCCACCTGGGCCAGGCGAGAGATCTCTCCGGGGTGGTTCATGCCCATCTCCACCACCAGCACCTCGGCCTCGGTGGGAGCCTGGAGCAGCGTGATGGGAACGCCGATGAGGTTGTTGAAGTTGCCGGCCGTGGCGCTCACGCGCCACTTGGCGCCAAGCACGGCCGCGAGCATCTCTTTGGTAGTGGTCTTGCCCACAGAACCGGTGACGCCCACCACGCACCAGTCCTGGCGCGCGCGCCACCACTGGGCAAGGCGCAGCATGAACTCGGTGGCGTCGTCGCCCTCGCAGCGCACAAGCGCGCTGCCGGCGGCCTCGGCGGCTGCGATGGTCTCGGGCTCAGGTGCGCGCGTGAGCGCCACCACGCCGGCGCCGGCCGCGATGGCCGAGGCGGCGTAGTTGTTGCCATCGACCTTCTCGCCGGCAAAGGCCACGAACAGGGTGGAGTCTGCCACCTTGCGAGAGTCAATCACCACTCCCCTGCACACGGCGCTGCCGTTGCCCGCAACAAGCGTGGCGCCGGTGGCCGCGCAGATGTCTGTGGCTGTGCACTCGATCATGTTCTCTCCAGTCGTCTGCCCAAAGGTCCTAGGACTTAGGGACGCTGAGGTCCGTAAGGGCTTCGTTCATGATAACGGTAAACGGCGGCACGGCCGCGGTGCTTCCGTGCTGCGCGGTGCCGTAGATGCCCACGTAGCACAGCACGCTCGCGTCCTCGCCGTTGGCAAATCCCACGAAGGAGCTAAGGAAGCTGTCCTCAACGTAGCCGCCCTCGGAGGAGGCCTGCTCGCCCGTGCCGGTCTTGCCCACCACGTCGTAGCCGGCGATGTTGGCGGCCGCGCCCGTGCCGTCGTCTTGCACCACGGCGCGCATGTCGCCGATGACGTTCTCTGCCGTCTCCTCGGAGACAACCTGCGTGCCCTCGCCCCAGTCGACCTTCTCGGAGCCCTTCTGGACGAGGAAGTGCGGCGTCACCATGGTGCCCTTGTTGGCGATGGCGCCCACGGCGCGCACGGTCTGGATGCTCGGGAAGGCGATGCCCTGGCCAAAGGCGGCCGAGCCGGTGGTGGCGCCGTTGTACTGGTCGCGCGTGGGCACCAGGCCCGCCACCTCGCCGGGGAAGTCGATGCCGGTGGTGGAGCCGATGCCAAACTTGGCGACGCCCTCGGCGAACTTGTCGGCGCCGATGGCCATGCCCACCATGGCCGCGCCCGTGTTGGACGAGCGGCGCATGATCTCTGTGGGCGTCATGACCATGGTGTAGTCACGGCCATCGGAGTCGGTGACGTCGTCGTCGCCCACCTTCACCGAGGCCGGCACCGTGAAGGTGGAGTTCTTGGTGATGGTGCCCGTCTCGTAGCCGATGGCCATCGTGATGATCTTGAAGGTGGAACCGGGCTCGTAGGAGCTCGAGACCGAGGTGAGGTTGAGCGCCTTGTTGGTGAGGCTGGAGGTATCGGTGAGGTCGGCCAGGGGCAGCGAGCAGGCGGCCAGGATCTCGCCGGTCTTGGGCTCGGTGACGATGCAGTTGCCTGACTCGCCGCTCGCGTCCTTCACGGCCTGGGTGAGCTGCTCCTCGGCCACGCGCTGGATGTTAACGTCGAGCGAGATGATGATGTCCTGGCCGTCCTCGGCCTCGTTGATGACGTAGGTGCCGCCGGCCACGGGCTGGCCGTTGCTGCCGCGCTCCACGTACTTGGAGCCGTCGGTGCCGCTCAGCACGTCGTTGTACTGCAGCTCGAGGCCCGTGAGGCCCTTGGTGCCGCCGTTGCCGTCGTCTCCCACCATGCCGATGATCTGGCCGGCAACCGAGCCGTAGGGGTAGACGCGCTTCACCTTGGCCTCGAGCCAGATGACCGTGCTCTGCTCCTCGGTAAGGGAGCTCTCGAGGTCGTCGGCGACGTCTTGGTCCACGTTCTTGGCAACCACGGCGTAGGTGGTGTCCTTGGAAAGCGTGGTGAGGTAGTCGCTCGCCTTGCCGCCGAGCTTCTCGGCAAAGAGGTTGGCCGCGGCGTTCTTGTCGCTCAGCATGGAGGGGTTCACGCAGATGTCGCTGCAGTCCACGCTCGTGGCGAGCACATTGCCGTTGCGGTCGTAGATGGTGCCGCGCTTGGCCATGATGACGCCGCTGTCAACCTGGTTGCTCTCGGCGGTCTGGGTGAGGCGCGCGGAGTCAAACACCTGCAGCATCACCAGGCGGAAGATGACGACGCCAAAGAGGAGCGCCAGCAGCACGAGCAGGGGGCTCTCCCTGATGGAGTCCCACAAGCTCTTCTTGCTTTTGTGCTCGTCATAGGAAGAGCGAGGGCCGCGACCGCCCTGGGAGCGACCGCGCCTCTCGCGCTGGATGCGGGGACGTCCGCGGTTGTCTCTATCGTCTCTAGATGCCATAGGTTCTCTAGTTTAGGCGAGAAGCCGGACGCGTGGGCGCCTAGAGGACGGAGTCCACGTCAGCTGCATTTGCGCCGGCGGCGGAGCCGTCGCCCTGGGTGATCTCGGCCTGCGAGATGTCGGCGGCGACCTCTTCGGCGCTCTTGGCCTCGCTGGCGGCGCTGGTGTCCTCGGCGGCCTCGTCGGTCTGCTCGGCGGCGCTGTCCTCAGCGGCAGCAGCCTCCTCGGCGGCCTCGGCCTCGGCGCTGGCCTGGCCGGCCGTCATCTGCTCGACGGTGCCGGCGGCCACCATGCCGTAGGTCTGGGTGGCGATGCGGTCGATGCGCGAGGTGCTCGAGAGCACGGAGCGCTGGATGCGCAGCTGGTTGGCCAGGGTGGTGGACTGCTCGATCTGGGTGCGCATGGCGGCGTTGTCGGCCATGATGCCGGCCGCGAGGGCGAAGGTGCCCACGCGGGCCACGCACAGGGCGCCCACGATGGCCAGGAGCACGAGGAAGGCCTTGTACTTGGAGAGGAACTCGGCGGAGACGCCGGCGCGTGCCTTGGCGTCCGCACCCTCACCGGCCACCGTCCTGAGGGTTGCCTGGCGCTGCTGCTGGAGGCTCTCCCCCCTATAGACGTCGAGGCGTGCGGCCTCGGAACCGGTGTAGCTCATGCTCTCATCCAATGCGCTAGTGATTTGGGGCCGGCGCGCCCCGCTCGTGGCGGGGCGCCTTTGCCCAGTGCTTCGTTTGTGCTGCGTTTAAGCTGCGTTTTGGTTCGTTTTGCTGCGTTTGTGGTGCGTGTTTGCGTGTGTTTGGTGCAGTGGTGCGTCTATGGTGGTCAGTGCTATGCAAGACGGCCTCGCGGCCGGCGTTGCCTTTGTGTGCGCGGCCTAGAGCTTGACGGCCACGCGCGTCTTGGCGCTGCGGGCGCGTGGGTTGCGCTCCAGCTCCCCCTCGCTAGCCACGAGCGGCTTGCGAGTCTTGACTCGAATGATCGGCACGTTTCCGCACACGCACACCGGAAGGTCCGGCGGGCAGGTGCATCCCTTTGAGAGCTCGCCAAACAGGTGCTTGACGATACGGTCTTCCAGGCTGTGATAGCTGATGACGCAGATGCGCCCGCCGGGGTTTGCCCAGCGAACCGCGGCCTCAAGGCCGCGCTCGAGCACCTCGAGCTCGTGGTTCACCTCGATGCGCAGGGCCTGGAAAGTCTTGCGCGCCGGGTGGCCGCCGCTGCGCCTCGCCGCCGCGGGGATCGCCGCCTTGATGGCGTCGACCAGCTCGAAGGTCGTCTCGATGGGCGCCTTGGCGCGGCGCCGCACGATCTCGGAGGCAATGCGGCTGGCGAACTTCTCGTCGCCGTAGACGCGGATGACCCGGGCGAGGTCGGTTTCGTTGTAGGTGTTGATGACCTCTGCTGCGGTTTGGGTGTGTGTGCCCGGGTTCATCCTCATGTCGAGGGGCGCGTCCTCGTTGTACGAGAAGCCCCTCTCGGGAATGTCGAGTTGCGGGGAAGAGACGCCGAGGTCGAACAGGAAGCAGTCCACGCCGGGAACCTGCGCCTGGACGAGCAGGTCATCCAAGTCGCCGAAGTTACCCTTGAGGAACAGGTGGTTGCCCTCCCCTACCTCGCGCTCGAAGCGCTCGGTGGCGGCGGCAAGCGCCATGTCGTCCTGGTCGATGCCGATGGACAGGCCGCTCGGGGCAACGTGGCGGGCAAGCTCGACCGTGTGGCCGGCTCCCCCGAGCGTGCAGTCGCAGACGACCTCGCCTGGCTTGGGATCCAGCTCGCGCAGGACCTCCTCCAGCATCACGGGAATGTGCCGATATTCTTCTGTCAATTGCTCCACCGCCGTTAGTCCTCGTCATCAAGCAAGTCGTCGACGTTGACGTCGTACTCCTTGCGCTTGGTGGCCCAGACCTCGGTGTTGTAGACGCAGAAGTGATCCGCGTCGCCAACCACGACGGCCTCCTTGCCAAGGTTCAGCTTTTCGAGATCGCTCTCGTCAAGCTTGCCCAGGGCGATGCGGCCGGCCTTGTCGAGCTCGACCTTCACCGTCTTGGCGTTCAGGCCCTCGCGCAGGGCCTTGTCCCTCTTGGAGCGGGGGTTGAAGCCCTCGGGAAAGCAGCTCTCGACCCACGCCCTGTGGCCCTCGGTGGTGAAGCCCCACACCGCGCCCTTCACGAAGATGAGGCAGACCTTGTTGGTTTCCTCGGCCTTGAACTCATCGCGGAAATCGGCGGGAAGCGTAATACGGCCCTGCGAGTCGACGGAAACGGTCTTCGACCCGGTCAGGTACATATTCAGCTCCTCTCCCATCTCGCGACCGGCCTTGGCGGTCTGCACAACTTCGCTCATTGCGCGTACAAGAATCTTAGGGCCCTAGGCTCCCCTGAGCAACCCTAAATCCAACTTTTTCCCCCTAAGATTTCCTAAAGAGGACTAGATGAAACTAGCAAAACCAACGAGATAACAAGGGGTGGTGGCAAACGTTTGTTTGTACACAGCGGATGGGGTAGGCGGCGCAGGTGGCCGCCTAGGCGCCTCGGAAGCGGGTCCTAGATTCTTCTCAAACGTTTGACGAAGGCGTGAAACCCCCAGCGCAAGCGGTATCTAAGCCCCCGCGAGCGGCAAGGCACGGAAAGCGGTGCAGAGATGATACCTCGCAGGAGGCGAGGCCGCTTCGAGCAATGGCAACCGGGCTGCTCTGCGGCGTGCGGTCCGCACCCACAACGCATCTACGTAAGAAACGGCCCGATTTTTGGTCGGAAACCCGTTAACTGAACGAGTTATTGAAGGCTGCAGTGGCCCTACTGAAAATGTTGATTAATGTCCGGACTAACTACCTGCGGTTATCCAAAGCGGCAATTTCAAACTGTCCGCTAATAGGAAAGAAAGTCGTTCAGTTAACGGGTTTCCGACCATCAGAATCGACATTTCCCACGTAGATTGCTTGCACGTGCTTCCCGCAAGCAAAGAATCAGCGCTAACCCTAGGCTTGGGCGGCGCGGGGGTGGGCCTCGAGGTAGACCTCGCGGATGTGGCTGCGGTCCAGGTGGGTGTAGAGCTGGGTGGTGGAGATGTCGGCGTGGCCCAGCAGCTCCTGCACGATCCTCAGGTCGGCGCCGCCCTCGAGCATGTGGGTGGCGAAGCTGTGGCGCAGCGTGTGGGGGTGGAGGCCGTCGATGCCCACCACGGCACCCGACTTGGCCACGAGCGAGTGCACGCTCTGGCGCGAGAGGCGGCGGCCCCTGTTGTTGAGGAAGACCGCCGAGGTGGAGACGCGCGGGCTCACGAGCTCGGGACGCCAGTTCTCCAGGTAGTCGGAGAGGGCCGCGGCGGCGGTGCCCACGATGGGCACGACGCGCTCCTTGTTGCCCTTGCCCACCACGCGCAGCACCTGCTCGTCCAGCATGACGCGGCGAAGGTCGAGCCCGCAGAGCTCGGAGACGCGCAGGCCGCAGCCGTAGAGCACTTCCACGATGGCGTGGTCGCGCTGGCCGGCGGCGGTCTTGGGGAAGGGCTGGTCGAGAAGGGCGGCGGCCTGCTGGCGGCTGATGACGTCGGGCAGGCGGTCGGGCTTCTTGGGCAGCGGCAGGTCGGCGGCGGGATGCGCGGCCGTGATGCGCTCGGAGACCATAAAGCGGTGGAAGCCCTTGATGGCCGAGACGGCGCGCTCCACGCTCGAGACGGCAAGGCCGCTCTCGCGCAGCTTTCGGATGTGGCCCTCGATTCGCTCGCGCGTGATCTGCTCGGGGCGGGTCACGCCCGCCTCCTTGAGGCCGGCGAGGTAGTTGCGCAGGTCTCGCCCATAGGCCAGCACGGTGTTGCGCGAGCAGCCGCGCTCCACGGCAACGTAGTTGAGGTATTCCTTGAGCGCGCGAGAGAGCTCCATGCGAACACCGCCTTGGCAACTTTGGGCTTGGGAACTGAAAGGCTTTCGAAAGCGAAGGCCGCCCCAGGGAAACCCCAAGGCGGCCCAATAGTAGCAAGTGCAGGCCACGTTATGTAACCTTGGCCGCTCAGACGCTCAAAATCGCCAAACTAGCGGCCGTTGCCGGGCGCGAAATCCGGTGTGGCGGCGGGCAGGGGCGCAGGAACCATTGCCGGAGCAGGCGCCACAAGGCCAGTCGAGTCCGCTGCCGTACCGCCACGCGAGCGCAGTGGCGCGGGCGTGGCGTCCGGGCCATCGCCGAGGACAAAAGCCGGCGGCCATGCCGGCGCGCGCCGCCCGCGGAAAGCTCTTCCCTACTCGGAGGCCTTGACCTCGTGGCGGTTCACGCCCTCGTGGAAGCCGATGGAGGCGCGGACGAACTCACGGAAGAGCGGCTGCGGCTTGGTCGGGCGGCTCTTGAACTCGGGGTGGGCCTGGGTGGCCACGTACCACGGGTGCACGGACTCGGGCAGCTCCACCATCTCGACCAGGCGCTCGTCGGGCGAGATGCCGGAGATGACGAGGCCGGCGCCCTCGAGCTGGTCGCGGTAGGCGTTGTTGAACTCAAAGCGGTGACGGTGACGCTCGTAGACGAGGTCCTCGCCATAGGCCTCGCGGGCGAGGCTGTTTGCCGCGAGCTTGCAGGGGTAGGCGCCCAGGCGCATGGTGCCGCCCTTCTCGGTGACGTCTTCCTGCGAGCTCATGAGGTCGATGACGGAGTGCGGGCCCTCGGGGTCGAACTCGGAGGAGCTGGCGTCGGCGAGGCCGGCCACGTTGCGGGCGAACTCGCACACGGCCACCTGCATGCCCAGGCAGATGCCCAGGTAGGGGATGTTGTGCTCGCGGGCGTAGCGGGCGGCGCAGATCTTGCCGTCAAAGGCGCGCTTGCCAAAGCCGCCGGGCACTAGGATGCCGGAGGCATCGGAGAGCACCTCGTCCACGTTGGAGGCGTCGAGGCTCTCGCCGTCGACCAGCTGCACGTCGACGTGACGGTCGAAGTAGACGCCGGAGTGGTGCAGGGCCTCGATGACGGAGAGGTAGGCGTCGGGCAGCTGGGTGTACTTGCCCACCACGGAGATCTTCACGCGGTCGGTGTGCTTGTTGGCGTGGTTCTGCTTGGAGATGAAGGCGTCCCACTCGCTCATGTCGCGCTCGCGCGGCTCGAGGCCGAGGCGCTCGAGGACGCGCAGGTCAAAGTCCTGGTCGGCGAGCAGCTTGGGCACGTCGTAGATGGAGGCGCAGTCCTCGTTGGTGAAGACGCAATCGGTGTCGACGTCGCAGAAGCTGGCGATCTTGGCGCGAATGCTGTCGTCGATCTCGTGGTCGGAGCGCAGCACGATGATGTCAGGCTGGATGCCAAAGCTGCGCAGCTCCTTCACGGAGTGCTGCGTGGGCTTGGTCTTGACCTCGTGGGCGGCGGCGATGTAGGGCACGAGGCTCACGTGGATGTAGCAGACGTTCTCGGGGCCGGCGTCCTTGCGGTACTGGCGGATGGCCTCCACGAAGGGCTGGCTCTCGATGTCGCCGATGGTGCCGCCGAGCTCGGTGATGACCACGTCGGAGCCGGTCTGCTCCTCGATGCGGCGGAACTTGTCCTTGATGGCGTTGGTGACGTGCGGGATCACCTGGACGGTGCCGCCGAGGAAGTCGCCGCGGCGCTCGCGGGCGATGAGGCTCTTGTAGATGGCGCCGGTGGTGAAGTTGGAGTCACGCGTGAGGTTCTCGTCAATGAAGCGCTCGTAGTGGCCGAGGTCGAGGTCGGACTCGTAGCCGTCCTCGGTGACGAAGACCTCGCCGTGCTGGAAGGGGCTCATGGTGCCCGGGTCCACGTTGAGGTACGGGTCGGCCTTCTGCATGGTCACCTTGTAGCCGCGGGACTTGAGCAGACGGCCGAGCGAGGCGGCCGTGATGCCCTTGCCAAGCGAGGAGACGACGCCGCCGGTGACGAAGATATGCTTTGTCATGTGTGGGACCTTCCCGTAGTGAGTGAGTTCGCTTCTTCTACGGGGTTTAAGTCTACTGCCACACGGCCCCCGCGCGCCCAAAAAATAGGACTGTTTTTGAGACGTAACGAAATCTGCAAGGACGGGCGCACCCTACCCGTGGTAGTTGCCGGCGCGCTCGTATTTGGGCTCGCAGCAGACGTTGATGCCCAGGCGGCGCAGGACCTGCTCGTCGGTGGGCGAGATGATCACGCTGAAGAAGGCGTCGCAGCCGCGCAGCTCGTCCAAAGCGGAAAGCACGCGGGCGGCCCGCTCGTCCTCGGCGCTTGCGATGGAAAGCGCCATGAGGGTCTCGTCGGTGTGCAGGCGCGGGTTCTTGGCGCCCAGGAAGTGCGTCTTCAGGCGGCTGATGGGCTCGATGGCCTCGTCGGTGATGACCATGTGGTCGGCGTCGATGCCGGCCTGCTTCTTGAGCGCGTTCATAAGAAGCGAGCTCGCGCAGCCCAGGCGCGTGGAGGTCTTGCCCGTCACCACCGAGCCGTTGGGCAGCACCATCGCGCCTGCCGGGGCGCCGGTGACCTGCTCGCGCGTGAGGGCCGCCGAGCGCGCGGGCGAGTAGTTCTTGTCAACGCCGGCCTTCTTCATGGTGCGCTCAAGGCGGTCGACCTGCTCGGCGCCCGAGCCGGTGCGCTTGAGCTGCACCGCGGCGGCAAAGTAGCGCCTCACGACCTCCATGCGACTCGCCTCGCAGCAGGCCTCGTCGTCGCTGATGGCCAGGCCCACCATGTTCACGCCCATGTCGGTGGGGCTGGCGTAGGGGCTCTTGCCCATGATGCGCTCCATGAGGGCGCGCACCACCGGGAAGGCCTCGACGTCGCGGTTGTAGTTGACCGTGGTCTGGCCGTAGGCCTCGAGGTGGAAGGGGTCGATGATGTTGGCGTCGTCGAGGTCTGCCGTGGCCGCCTCGTAGGCGACGTTGACGGGGTGCGTGAGCGGCAGGTTCCACACCGGGAAGGTCTCGAACTTGGCATAGCCGGCCGCAACGCCGCGCTCGTGCTCGTGGTAGATCTGCGAGAGGCAGGTGGCGAGCTTGCCGGAGCCGGGGCCGGGCGCGGTCACCACCACGAGCGGGCGGCTCGTCTCCACGAACTCGTTTCTGCCGTAGCCCTCGCCCGAGACGATGAGGTCGACGTCGTGAGGGTAGCCCTCGATGGGATAGTGCAGCTTGGCCGTGATGCCCAGGCTCTCGAGGCGGCGGCGGAAGGCGTCGGCGGCAGGTTGGCCGGCGTACTGGGTGATGACCACGGCGGCTACGCCCATGCCGTTGGTGGCGAACAGGTCGACGAGGCGCAGCACGTCCTCGTCGTAGGTGATGCCGAGGTCTCCCCTGGCCTTGTTCTTCTCTATGTGGTTTGCGTTGATGGCGATGATGACCTCGACGTCGGCGCCGAGGCTCTTGAGCATGCGGAACTTCACGTCGGGCTCAAAGCCGGGCAGCACGCGGCTCGCGTGGTTGTCGTCGAACAGCTTGCCGCCAAACTCGAGGTAGAGCTTGCCGCCAAACTGGTCGATGCGTTCGCGGATGCGCTTGGCCTGCAGCTCGATGTACTTGTCGTTGTCAAATCCCTGGCGCATGCGCCCTCCCTTATTCCGCGTGCGGGGCCCCTTCTACCCCGGCGCCCCAAGCACGCGCAACGTATGGCGGGGCGGCTATGATGGATTCTGCCATATCAAAAGCAGTACGACCCCGGAGGTGCCCGTGAGCGTCACGGCTAACGAGGATTTTGAGGTAGAGGTAGAGCAGGGCGAGGGCGGCGCCGCGCGCGGGAACTGCAGCGAGGCACTCCCCCATGACGAAGGTGCGCAGGACGAGCCGCTTGCCAGCGCCGTCGAGGGCAGCGAAGTCGCGGCCGGAGCCGGACTCGCCAGCGAACTCTCGAGCGAAACCCACACCGATTCGCTCCCCCACGGCACTGGCGCGGCGGGCGAGACGGCCGACGCCGCCGACGCTTCCGAGAATAAAGACGAGGTAGAAGCCATGGGACACGCCACGGCGGCAACCGGCGATGGCGACATCACCACGAGGCTGAGGCCCATCTTCACGCAGGAGGGACTCGACAACCTGGCCGGTTCGCGCGTGCTCGTGTTTGGCCTGGGCGGCGTGGGCTCGAGCTGCGTGGAGGCCCTGGCCCGCGCCACCGTGGGCGAGCTGTTCCTCGTGGACCGCGACACCGTGGACAAGACCAACCTCAACCGCCAGGCCTTGGCCTTCGAGTGCACCGTCGGCCGCGTAAAGGCCGAGGTCATGACCGGGATGGTGCGCCAGATCAACCCGCGCTGCCGCGTTGAGGCGCGCCAGACCTACGTGAGCGCCGAGAACCTCGGCGAAATTCTGGCCTGGGCGGGCGCCGAGGTGGACGAGCAGGGCAACGTTGTCGGGCGCGGCAAGATCAGCTACGTGGTGGACGCCATCGACACCATCACGCAAAAGCTCGCCCTGGCAAAGCTGTGCTGGGACGCCAACATCCCCGAGATTAGCAGCATGGGCGCGGCCAACCGCCTCGACCCCGCGCAGTTCCAGATCGCCGACGTGAGGAAGTCCCACGGCTGCCGCATGGCCAGGACCATCCGCAAGGAATGTCTGCGCCGCCGCATCCCCCACCTGCAGGTTCTTTTCTCGCCCGAGAAGCCCGTGCGCCCCAGCTCCGTCGCCGGCTCCTCGCACGGCGGCCTTCCCAACCTGGGCACGGCCAGCTACATGCCGCCCATCATGGGCCAGATGGTGGCCGGCCGCGTCATCCGGGCCCTCATCGGCTACGAGCCCTGGCCTTGGGACAAGAGCTCAGCCGCCTGCGAAGACAACGAGTAGGCCGAGATGGGCATGTCGAATATGGGATGCAACCCCTGCGGCTCCTCTGCTTGCGGCGATGCTTCTCACGCTTCCACACGCGGGGACGCTGAGCTGGGCTTTATTGATGATGCCCAAACTGTGCCAGATGCAGGGGTTGCTTCGCTCGACAGATTTGACATGCATTGCCACCTTGGGTTTTATGACGACCCCGTTGCCACAGCAAGCGAGCTTCGTGCCCTTGGCGTCGGCGCCTTTTGCACAACGGTGACGCCTAGCGAATATGAGCAGATGTCCCAGTTAGCAGCCTTGCCCAACGTCCGGCTTGGCGTGGGGTTGCATCCTTGGTGGCTGGCCGACGGGCGGGCCGGCACGGCGGATGCCGCGCGAGTGACCGAGATTGCGGCGTCCGAGCGCTACATCGGTGAGGTGGGGCTGGACTTCTCGCGCGACAACGCCAAACAGGCAGAGCTGCAGATTTCCTCGCTCGACGCAATTCTCTCCGCATGTGAGGGCGCCGAGCACGTCTTTTCCCTGCATGCCGTTAAAAGCGCCGGCGCCGTCCTCGACCTTCTCGAGAAGCACCATACCTGCAAAGAAAGCCAGGTCATCCTGCATTGGTTCTCAGGAAGCTCCGATGAGCTCGCCCGCGCGCGCAAGCTGGGGTGCTTCTTCTCGGTGAACCCGCGCATGCTGGACACGAGGCGTGGCCGTGAGTACGCAAGGCAACTCCCCACCAGCCGCCTGCTGCTCGAGACGGACCTCCCCTGCGAGCCCGGCGGCCCCATCGAGCGCACGGCCGCCGCCCAAGCCGCACTCCTCCGCCAAACCCTCGAGCGTCTCTGCGAGCTGCGCAACGAGGACGTTAGCACCCCCATCGCCACCACCAGCAAAGCCATCCTCAACGTTTAGCGGACACCAATAAATGCCGGCTAATTGGCCTTGTTCCATGACACCAAGCAAATAGTGACGCTATCCGCAAAGTCACAAGTTCGCTCCACTCAAACTGCTGGCCCCACCTCCTTTGCGAGTTTTGCTTTCTTTTGCGAGTTTTGTAAAACGGCGCTCATGTGACAAAACTCGAGCACGGAGACGGCAACCCGCGCCCTTTGTGACGACGGCCCGGCCAATCACCGGAAAGCCACCCTGCAGGCAGCTATGATTGGAGAGCTTCGGATAGTTTGGAGGGGCATGTTCAACGTCGTTTTGTACCGGCCGGAGATTCCGGCGAACACCGGAAACATCGGGCGCACCTGCGTTGTGGCGGGAGCGCGGCTGCACCTGGTTGGCCCCATCGCCTTCTCGCTGGACGAGAAGGCCGTGCGCCGCGCCGGGCTTGGCTACTGGGAGAACCTCAACGTGACGGTCTACGACAGCTGGAGCGAGTTCCTGGAGCAAAACGGCCTGGACGCGGATGACGCGCGGCTGCA
>CAVHKV010000034.1:0-12286 GCA_963636635.1 uncultured Bacteroidales bacterium | reverse complement strand
TGCGCGCCATCATCGCCGACTTCAAGGCCAACTACATCGGTGCGGACGGCGTGGTTACCCACATGCCCATCGGCATCGTGGACTCCGACGCCGAGAAGGACGCACGCTGGCTCGCGGACCAGATTCGCAAGGAGCCCGGCTGCCAGGACATCCCCATCATCCGCAGCTCCGTCTCGCCGGCCATCGGCGCCCATGTGGGCCCGGGCATGGTTGCCTGCGTGTTCTGGGGCAAGGACCGTCGCGAGGCCCTGAGCTTCACTGATCGCCTGGCCCGCAAGGTCAAGGGCAGGTAGGGCGCCGGGGCGACGCATTGGTGCCGGCTTCTGCGCGTGAGGTCTTCCTGACGTCGTGCCTTTCGCGGGAACAGTCCGCGCGGTGCGCTTGGTTGGGCGGAAGGGCGCATGCCTGCGCTCCTGGCAGCGTGTTCCAGCTCGCACAGTTTGTGCGGTTGGAAGCTCGAGCGACCGCACCTTGCCCGTGTCAATCGGGCCGCGTGCTCGAGCTTGGCTCGGGACGAGGGCTTAGAGGGCCCCGCGAGCGGCCATGCCGCTACGTTTTGTGTTCGTACGTTTATAAGCTCGCCGTCTGAGGCGACAGAGAGGATTTGCATGGCAACAACCGAGAAGCCCAAGGTCGCCTTCATCGGCACCGGCATCATGGGCGCGCCCATCGCCGGCCACATCATGGACGCCGGCTACGAGCTCACCGTCTACAACCGCACCAAGGAGAAGGCCGCCGGCCTCATCGAGCGCGGCGTCGCCTGGGCGGCAAGCCCGGCCGAGGCCGCCAAGGACGCCGACGTCATCTTCACCATGCTCGGCTACCCGTCCGACGTGGAGGACGTCTACCTCGCGGGCGACGGCCTTCTGCGCAGCGCCAAGAAGGGCGCCTGGCTCATCGACCTCACCACCTCCTCGCCCCAGCTCGCCCGTGACATCCACGACGCGGCCGAGGTCGAGGACAAGCATGCCTTCGACTGCCCCGTGACGGGCGGCGAGTCCGGTGCCATCGACGGCACCCTCACGCTCATCGCCGGCATCTCAGAGGCAGACGCCGCTCCCGTGGCCGCCGTGCTCGAGACCTTCTCGTCCAAGATCTTCTACTTCGACGCCGCCGGCGCGGGCCAGACGGCCAAGCTCTGCAACCAGGTCTCCCTGGCCGGCTGCATGGTGGGCATGGCAGACGCCCTGGCGCTTGCCGAGCAGGGCGGCCTCGACGCCTCCCGCATGCTCGAGATGGTCGGCTCCGGCATGGGCGGCTCCCGCGCGCTCTCGAGCCTGGGCCCCAAGGCGCTCGAGGGCGACTACAAGCCGGGCTTCCTCGTCGAGCACTTCCGCAAGGACCTGGGGCTTGCCATCGAGCAGTCCGAGGACCTCGAGATCACGCTGCCCGGTACCGAGACGGCCTACACCCTTTACGACATGCTCACCCAGATCGGCGGCGCGCGCCTGGGCACCCAGGCCATTCGCCTGCTCTACTGCGAGCAGGCCGACGCCGTGGCGGCCGGCCTTGACTGGGACAAGCTCGACATGAGCGCCTTCGAGGGCGAGGACGGCTGCTGCTGCGGCCACGACCACGAGGGCGACCACGAGTGCTGCGGCGGCCATGGCCACGACGGCGAGTGCGGTTGCGGCGGCCACGGCCATGACGCTGACCACGAGTGCTGCGGCGGCCACGGCTGCTGCGGCGAGGAGTAGCTCGTGGCAGACGGTTTTGGCATCACCATCGTCAGCATCCTGTTCGCGGTCTTTGGCATCGTCATAGGCTTCCACCTAGGAGAGGAAGCCGGCGCGCGCGTCGAGGGCGCCGGTGCCTATGCGCTTGCCAACGTCGCGGCGGTGCTGCTCGGCGGCATCCTCTTCATGTTCGTCTGGGCCACCGGCTACGTGGTGCTCGGCATGTTCTCCGTCGGCGCCGTGGCCGGCGCCGTGGCGGGCCTCAAGTTTGGCTACGGCGAGTCGGTGGGCCCCTGGAAGTTCGTCGACCGCCTCATGACGCCGGCCGCGCGCCAGCGCGACCGCGAACGGGCACGCGCCCGCAAGGCCGAGCGTGCCCGCGCGGCCAGCGGCAAGCCCGAGCCCGAGCTCATGAGCGTCAAGGGTCAGGACAAGGAGGGGGAGAGGTAGGCCATGGCAGACATGAACCCCAACATGGCCATGGCTCCCCAGGGCACCATCGCCGTCCTCATCGACTACGAGAACCTCGCCCTCGGCACCGGCAAGCGCGACCGCCGCGGCCACCAAAAGCCCGGCCCCGCGCCCGACGTGAAGAAGATCCTCGAGCGCCTGGTGGACAAGGGCCGCATCGTGGCCAAGCGCGCCTACTGCGACTGGCAGCGCTTCGACGACGCCGTGACGCCCCTGCACGAGCTGGGCATCGAGCTCATCGAGATCCCGGACCGCGCCTACACCGGCAAGAACTCGGCTGACATCCGCCTCGCGGTGGACGCCGTGGAGATGTGCCTCACCAAGAACCACATCGACACCTTCGCCATCCTCTCGGGAGACTCTGACTTTTCGCCGCTCGTCTCCAAGCTGCGCGAGTTCAACAAGACGGTCATCGGCGTGGGCATGCGTGAGGCCACGAGCACGCTGCTCACCGAGGTCTGCGACGAGTTCATCTTCTACGAGGACATCGTGAGCGCCGGCGGCATCCCCGCCTACGAGGACAAGGTCCCGGCCGAGAAGCTCGCCTGCTACAAGCTCATGCTCGAGACGGTGGACGCCCTGCAGCGCGAGACCGACGGCCTCATGCAGGCCTCGCTCATCAAGGACACGATGCGCCGCAAGCAGCCGCAGTTCTCCGAGCGCTCCTACGGCTACCGCAGCTTCACGGCCCTGCTGCGCGAGGCCGCCTCGTTCGGGCTCATCCAGATACACACCGATCCGCGGAGCGGCACAGCCGTCGTGGATGGTTTTTGCGAATAGGAAAGGAACTACCCATGACTGAAGCTAAGGACAAGGCCAAGTTCGGCGCCGGCAAGGTCACCGAGCTCGACCGCCTCATCGACGAGCTCTCCGGCGCGGTCCGTCGCACGCGCCAGGAGGCCTCCCATGCCATCTGCGTGATGCTTCGCGAGGACGCGAGCTCCGTTGCCGGCCAGGAGGCCCGCGTCGCCGAGGCACTCGTCGACGCGCTCTTCCGCCCTGAGGCCCAGACGCGCTGGGAGGCCCTCGACGCCCTGCGCGAGCTGTGTGCCACCCATCCCGAGCTCGTCGATGACGCATACGAGGGCGCCGAGGCCTCGCTCTTTGACGAGAACAACTCCCGCGTTCGCATCGCGGCCTTCTGCCTGTTGTGCCGCATGGCCGCCAAGTCCGCCGCCACCTCCGACAAGGTGTGGCCCATCCTCGACGAGGCGATCCAGTGCTACCACGGCGACACCGGCTACCGCGACATGCTCTCCGGCATGCTCGAGCTTGCCGAGGGCGAGGCGAGCGAGGCCACGAAGGCCGCCCTCGCCGAGCGCATCGACTTTGATGCGAGCAACGGCCGCGGCTACGTGCGCGACCGTTCCGCCCAGATCATCGCCGCCATCAAGTGCGAGTAGGTTTCGAGGTCTTTAACATCTGCGAGCCTGCGCCTTCGCGTGGCCCATGCGGGCGAGAATGGCGCGAAGGCAAGACGCGTGCCGATGTGGCGCGCCTGCGACAAGGAGTGCATATGAGCCATCTGGTAACGCTGATTCCGGGAGACGGCATCGGCCCCGAGATTTCCGAGGCCATGCTCGAGGTGGTTGGCGCCACCGGCGTTGACATCGAGTGGAGGCGCCAGGAGGCCGGCGCCCACGTCATGGACGAGGAGGGCACCCCGCTTCCCGAGCGCGTGCTCGACTCCATCCGCGAGACCGGCACCGCCATCAAGGGCCCCGTCACCACGCCGGTGGGTTCCGGCTTCCGCAGCGTCAACGTGGCCTTGCGCCGTGCCTTCGACCTGTACGCCTGCGTGCGCCCCTGCCTCTCCATGCCGGGCGACGGCAGCCGCTACGACGGGGTAGACCTCGTCATCGTTCGCGAGAACACTGAGGACCTCTACGCCGGCATCGAGTTCGACGAGGGCTCCGAAGGCGCCGCGGCCATCATGCGCACCGTTGCGGAGGCAGGTGCGGGCACCATCAAGGCGGACTCGGCCATCTCGCTCAAGCCCATCAGCGTGAGCGGCTCTGAGCGCATCGTGCGCTACGCCTTTGACTACGCGCGCAACAACGGCCGCCACAAGGTCACGGCGGTTCACAAGGCCAACATCATGAAGTGCTCCGACGGACTGTTCCTCCACACCGCCGAGCGCGTGGCCGCCGAGTACCCCGACATCGAGTTCAACGCCAAGATCGTGGACGCCACCTGCATGGGCCTCGTCCAGGACCCGAGCGACTTTGACGTGCTCGTGCTGCCCAACCTCTACGGCGACATCGTGAGCGACCTGTGCGCGGGACTCGTGGGCGGCCTGGGCCTGGCCCCCGGCTCCAACATCGGCGCCGAGCAGGCCATCTTTGAGGCCACGCACGGCAGCGCGCCCGACATCGCGGGCAAGGACATCGCCAACCCCACGGCCATGATCCTCTCGGCCGCCATGATGCTCGACCACCTGGGCGAGACTGGCGCGGCCAACACCGTGCGCCAGGCCGTGCGCGAGACGCTTGCGGCCGGCGAGCAGGTCACGGCCGACATCAAGAAGAGCCTCACCGGCAGCGCCGAGGGTTGCGTGGGCACCCGTGCCTACGCCGCGGCCGTCGCCGCTCGCGTGGCTGAGCTTTCGTAGCGTCACTTGGCTGACGCGTTCACGCTTTGCCTGTGGGCGGCGTGTTGCGAGGTGAGTCTTTATACTCTCGCTAGCGCGCGGTCGGCTTCTGAGCTTGGCTTATATGCCGGCCTTGCCCGTCACGTGCTTTGGCGGCGCGCGTTGCGTGCGGCCCTTTCACCGTCGCCTGCGCAGCTGATACCACGTTCCTAAAGTGCGGCCCCGGAGAAATCGGGGGCCGCATTTTCCTTTATGTCTTGTGGAGTGCGCGAGATTGGGGCGATTGCGTTGTAAGCTCTAGGAGTTGCATCTGGCCTACGGGCCACTCGTAAGACAGCGGGCCTCGCGCCCTAAGACATCTTGGAGCATTCACACATGGATAGGCAGTCTCACATGTCCGGGGCCCACGCCGCCCAAAGCAACCAGCCTTCGCGCATGAGCCCGTACCAGTCCGAGCCCAAGCGCTCCGGCGTCGCCGCGCCCGTCGTGGCCCTCGTGGT
Source organism: uncultured Bacteroidales bacterium (assembly GCA_963636635.1). GTDB lineage: Bacteria > Actinomycetota > Coriobacteriia > Coriobacteriales > Atopobiaceae > Parolsenella. Next base: position 7,049 of record CAVHKV010000034.1, on the reverse strand, counting down.
CGTCGTGGCCCTCGTTGCCGGCGTGCTGCTCGGCCACTTCGTGCTGGGCGGCGGCTCTGGCGTCTCGGCCGCCTTCCCGGGTGCCACCACGGCCACCGAGGACCAGCTCGACCGCGTGATCGCCACCTACACCATCGACGGCAAGACGTCCGAGATCACGGTGCGCGACGCCATCGAGTCCCAGTCCTCGCTCGACAGCGCCAAGGACTCCGACGGCAACTACACCCTGCCCAACGCCGATTCCGCCCTGGCCGTGGCCCGCAACAAGATCCTCGCCCAGAAGGCCGCCGACGAGGGCATCACCGTCGAGGACGACGAGCTTTCCAGCTACGCCGAGCAGATCCTCGGCACCTCCGACCTCTCGAGCCTGGCCTCCCAGTACGGCCTCACCGAGGACCAGACCAAGCAGATCGTGCGTGACAGCGCGGCCATGTACAAGCTCAAGGAGAAGGTCTGCTCCACCACGGTGAGCACCATGCCCGACGCTCCGGCCACGCCCGCCGAGGGCGAGGAGGACACCGCCACGGTCGACTACGGCGCCTACATCGTTAACCTGCTCGGCGACGAGTGGGACTCCACCAACAACACCTGGGCCCGCACCGACGGCTCCTACTACGAGGCCCTGAAGGACGAGACCTGGTCGCCCGACTCGGCCACCTACTCCCAGGCCCAGATGGCCTACTCGGTTGCCTACAAGGCCTACGCCGAGAGCGCCTCGACCTCCAGCTCCGAGTGGACGAGCTACGTGAACGGCATCCTCTCGCAGGCCACCATCTCCATCTGCACGCTTGGGGCCTAAGCCGGAGCCGGCGTGAACGTCATCATCAGCAGATGCCTTTTGGGCGAGCGTTGCCGCTATGACGGCGACGCTCGCCCTTCTTGTACCGTGCGCTCCTTTGCGCAAGGCGTGGTGGCCGGCGGGGGAGAGGTGATTGCCGTCTGCCCGGAGGTGGACGGCGGGCTTCCCACGCCGAGGCCCCCTGCCGAGATTTGCGGCGCTCGCGTGCTCACGGCCGAGGGCACCGACGTCACGGAATTCTACGAGCGAGGGGCCGCCCTAGCACTTTCTCGGGCGCGTGAGGCCGGCGCGCCGCTCGCCGTACTCAAGGCAAAAAGTCCCTCCTGCGGCAGCGGTCTCGTCTACGATGGAACGCATACGCACACGCTCGTGAGGGGCAGCGGCATCGCGGCCGCGGCCCTTCAGAAGGAGGGGATCGTCGTGGTTGACGAGAAGGTCGTTGAGGATTGCCGTGCCAGCGTGGAGCACCCGGTTGCTATCGTGCTTGGCAGCGGCCTGGGCAAGCTCGCCGAGCTGGTGAAACCGGTCCGTCGCATCCCGTACGACGACATCGAGGGCTTCCCCATGGCGGCCCGTCCCATCGCGGGCCACACCTTTGAGGTCACCGTGGGCTCGCTCGACGACGTGCCCGTGGTGGTCTATCCCGGCCGCGTCCACCTCTACCAGGGCTTCAATGCCGCCCAGGTGAGCTCCTTGGTGCGCCACGCCCACAAGCTCGGCTGCAAGGACATCATCTTCGCCTGCGCCACCGGCGCCATCTCCGGCCGCGCCCACACGGGTCTGGGCCTCATCACCGACCACATCAACCTCACTGGCACGAACCCCCTGCTCGAGGCCGAGGACCTGGCCTTTGTCGACTCGCCCTTCGTGGGCATGACCGATGCCTACACGCCCTACCTGCGCGAGCTTGCCGCCGGCGTTGCCACTGACGAGGGCATCGAGCTGCAGGAGGGCGTCTACGCAGGGCTTCTCGGCCCCAGTTTCGAGACCGCGGCCGAGGTGGCCGCCCTGGGCGCGCTCGGCTGCTCGTTTGCCGGCATGTCACTCGTCTGCGAGACCATCATGGCCCACGCCCTCGGCATGAACGTGCTCGGCCTCACCCTGGCCGCCAACATGGCCGGCGAGGCGGGCGTCACGCACGAGAGCGTGCTCGAGGTGGCCCACAGCCACGAGGCCGACTTCGAGCGCCTCGTCCGCGGCGTCCTCGCCCACCTCAAGTAGGGGAGCGTTGGAGCTCCAGCTCCTTGCTCTGGCAACAGGCTTGCCGATTAGCCTTTCTTCCAATTTGGTAGGGGTCTCTGCAACGAAATCGGAGACCCCTTTTTAGTCGTGCGGCTTGTAAGGACAAAAGACCTTCCCTCTAAACGTCTCGCGCCTTTCCGCACCGAACGCACCGTTGTCCTCTGCTGTTGCGGGGGGCGTGTACTTTGCGCTCGTTTGACTCAGGTTTTTGATTCGTGCCATGTCCTCAACCTTGCGCCAACCCAGCTCGTGGCCGTCGACGTTGCGCAACGCCCCGTGGCCGCCTGCGCCGCCCTCTGTAAATAATGGTTTGCCATGGTTGACTCTATGGAGAGTTAGTCACATACTACTTTGAGTTAATCGAAGGAAACTCTTCTAGAGGAGCGATTATGGCAGGCATCTCCAATGGCGCGCAGCTTCCGCTCGCCATGGCCCATGAGGGCGAGACCGTCCGCGTCGTGAGGGTCAGCGGCAACACCGAGATGCGCCGCCACCTCGAGAACCTCGGCTTCGTCGAGGGCGCCGAGGTCAAGGTCGTCACGCAGAGCGGCGCCTCGGGCACCATCGTCAACGTCAAGGGCGCCCAGCTCGGCGTGGACCACACCATCTGCATGCACGTCTACGTCAACTAGCTGATTCTCACGGCCGCACGGCCGCAATTCTTGTGCCCGGCTCGCCCGGGCTCTCCTATGTCGTACCAAGCCGGGTCTCCCGGCAAGAAGAGGAAGAGAGGGTACAGGTGACTACGCTTAGGGACATCCCCGTCGGCTCCTCCTGCACGGTGAAGGCTCTCACCGGCACGGGTGCCGTCAAGCGCCGCATCATGGACATGGGCATCACCAAGGGCGCCAAGGTCACGGTGGTCAAGGTGGCCCCGCTCGGCGACCCGCTGGAGCTCAACGTCCGTGGCTACGAGCTCTCCATCCGCAAGGATGAGGCCGAGAAGGTCGAGGTCGAGCCCGCGTAAGGCTCGCCCTTGCCAAAGCGCTCCGTCGCGACGGAGGGGCGAGGTGCAACGGGAGCACCGCGCCATTTGAAACGAGCGTCCAATCTGGACAGGGGGCCGACCCTGCCCCCAGCAACAAGCACAGAAAGGGAGTCATGGAAGACCGCATGTACATCGCGCTCGCAGGTAACCCCAACTGCGGCAAGACCACGCTGTTCAACGCCCTCACGGGCTCGAACGGCTACGTGGGCAACTGGCCCGGCGTCACCGTCGAGAAGAAGGAGGCCAACTGGAGGAAGGACAAGGCCGTCACCTTCACCGACCTCCCCGGCATCTACTCGCTCTCCCCGTATTCGCCCGAGGAGGTCGTCTCGCGCGACTACCTCATCAAGAACCGCCCCGCGGCCGTGATCGACCTGGTGGACTCCACCAACCTCGAGCGCAACCTCTACCTCACCACCCAGGTGCTCGAGTGCGGCCTGCCCGTGGTGCTTGGCCTCAACATGCTCGACCTGCTCGAGAAGAGCGGCGACAAGATCGACACCGACAAGCTCGGCGCTGAGCTCGGCTGCAAGGTCGTCCAGGTCTCCGCCCTGCGCGAGACCAATGTCGACGCCCTCGTCGACGCCGCCGTGGCCGCCGGCAAGGCCGGCAAGGCCGCAGCTCCCGTCCGCGTCTTCTCCGACGAGGTCGAGGCTGCCCTCTCCAAGATCGAGGCCGGCATCTCCGGCAAGTGCGACGCCACCCTCAACCGCTGGTTCGCCATCAAGGTCTTCGAGCGCGACGCCGCCGCCATCGAGCCGCTCGGACTCACCAACACCGAGCTCGAGGCCTTCGAGGTCGACATCAAGGCCGTCGAGGACGCTCGCGAGGACGACGCCGAGTCCATCATCACCTCCGACCGCTACGAGTGGATCGCCCGCGTCATGGACGCCTGCGTGGTGAAGGCCCCCAAGAAGCTCACCACCTCCGAGAAGATCGACAAGGTCGTCACCAACCGCATCCTCGGCCTTCCCATCTTCGTCGTCGTGATGTTCCTCGTGTACTACATCGCCATCTCCACCGTCGGCACCGCCGGCACGGACTGGGTCAACGACAACCTGTTCTCCGACGGCTTCTTCGTGAGCTCCGCCGGCCAGGCAGCCTACGACGAGGACACCGAGGCTTGGTCTGACAACCACTACGGCGACCAGGTCGACGGCTTCATCGCCGCCGCCGAGGAGGCCGGCGTGGTTGACGCTGACGGCGCCACCGAGGTCAGCGACGCCGTTGACGCCATCGTGGAGGACCCCGAGGACTCCGACAGCCAGGCCGTCATTGACGAGTTCGCCGCCGAGGCCGAGAGCGCCAAGGTCGTGGCCACCGACGTCGCCATCACCGACGAGGACGGCAACGACACCGACGAGGTCATCGCCTCCGTCGACGTGGCCGACTTCCTGGCCGCCGTCGCCGGCGAGGCCGAGGAGCCCGACTCTGCAGACTACGAGGGCTTCGTCCCGGCCATCCCCACCGCCGTGGAGAACTGGCTTGATTCGGCCGGTGCCTCTGACGCCGTGAAGTCGCTCGTCATCGACGGTATCATCGGCGGCGTGGGCTCCGTGCTCGGCTTCATCCCGCAGATGTTCGTGCTGTTTGTCCTGCTCTGCTTCCTCGAGGACTGCGGCTACATGAGCCGCGTGGCCTTCGTCATGGACCGCGTCTTCCGTCGCTTCGGTCTGTCCGGCAAGTCCTTCATCCCCATGCTCGTCAGCTCCGGCTGCGGCGTGCCCGGCGTCCTTGCCACCAAGACCATCGAGAACGAGAAGGACCGTCGCATGACGGCCATGCTCACCACCATGATCCCCTGCGGCGCCAAGCAGCCGATCATCGCCCTCGTCATGGGCTGCCTCATCGGCGGCTCCGACGCCTGGTGGGTCGCCCCGATGTTCTACTTCCTCGGCGTCGCCGCCATCATCGTCTCCGGCATCATGCTGAAGAAGACCAAGGCCTTCGCCGGCGAGCCCACCCCGTTCGTCATGGAGCTTCCGGCCTACCACTTCCCGTCCATCAAGTCGTGGTGGCTGCACATCTGGGAGCGCGTGAGCTCCTACATCAAGAAGGCCGGTACGATCATCTTCGCCGCCGCCGTCGTGGTGTGGTTCCTCTCCAACTTCGGCTTTGACAACGGCTCCTTCGGCTTTTTGGCCGACGGCGACGTCGAGAAGTCCCTGCTGAAGGTCCTCGCCGGTGCCGTCTCCTGGATCTTCGCCCCGCTCGGCGCCGACAACTGGATGGCCACCGCCGCCTCCATCAACGCCCTCATCGCCAAGGAGAACCTGGTCTCCACCTTCGGCACCCTCTTTGGCCTGGGCGACGCCACCGAGAACTCCCTCAACATGTGGACCGGCTTCGCCAACATGTTCGCCGACGGCAACGGCCTCATGCACGCCGGTGCCATGTGCGCCTTCGTGGCCTTCAACATGCTCGACGCGCCGTGCTTCGCCGCCATGGGCACCATCCGTCGCCAGATGGACGACCCGAAGTGGTTCTGGGGCGCCATCGCCTACCAGTGCGGCTTTGGCTGGGTCGTTGGCATGATCATCAACCAGCTCTGGGAGCTCTTCGTCCTGGGCAACTTTGGCTTCTGGACCGTCGTGGCCTTCGCCGCGCTCGCGGGCATCCTCTTCATGCTCTTCCGTCCCGCGCCTAAGTTCGACGAGAAGGACGAGCACATCCTCGGCTCCCTCGCCGAGGCCGAGAAGTAAGCTTCGCTGCATAACGTAGCTGCTCAAAGGCGGCGGGCCAACGTGGCTCGCCGCCTTTCTATGGCGAGGGCGTTGCTCTGAGTGGGTATAGTAGGAGCGTTTGCATCGCGAGAAAGGACTGACATGAGCGCTGTGAAGGTTGGCATTATCGGAGCTATGGACTCCGAGGTTAACGAGCTGAAGTCCAAGGTTGAGGGGGCAAAGGTCGTCAAGCTCTCCGGCATGGAGTTTTGCGAGGGCAACCTCGACGGCGTGAACGTCGTCGTGGTGAAGTGCGGCATCGGCAAGGTTCACGCCGCCATGTGCGCCGAGGCGCTCGTTTGCCACTTTGGCGTCACGCACGTCATCAACACCGGCGTGGCCGGCGCCTTGGGCGAGTGCCTTGAGGTCGGCGACATCGTGGTCTCCACCGATGCCCTCGAGCACGACATGGACGTGACCCCGCTTGGCTACGATCCCGGCGAGCACGCTGACCTGCGCCTCGTTGCCTTTGAGGCCGATGCCAGCCTGCGCGCCGCCGCGCTCGAGGCTGCCTCTTCCTTTGAAGACATCCACGCCTACGAGGGCCGTGTCTGCTCGGGTGACCAGTTCATCGCCGGCACCGAGGCAAAGTCTCGCATCACCAGTCATTTCGGCGGCATGTGCTGCGAGATGGAGGGCGCTTCCATCGCCCACGTCTGCCACGTGGCCGGCGTCCCCTTCGTGGTGGTCCGCGCCATCTCCGACAAGGCCGACGGCTCGGCGAACGTCTCCTACCCCGAGTTCGAAAAGGCTGCCGCAGCCCGCTGCGCCAGCGTGGTCCACGCCATGCTTCCCAAGATTGCCTAGGCAAGACGTAAGCGCGCCGACAAAGCAATAAGAGCCCAGAGAGGCCGTCCCGTCCGAATTTGGCGGGACGGCCTTTTCGTATAAGAAGCGCAACCAAGGATGCTAGCGAAGCTCTGAATGCGCAGGTTGAGGGGCGCCGCCAGTCTCGACTGGTCTGTCCCAGTCATGCGAAGAAGTTGGCGTCTCTCAATGCCCCTCTCGAGCGGCGGATGCCACGTGGGTTCGCCTTTGCAACCAACGGTTGCAAACAGAAGCCAGGCCAAGGGTGTTGTGGCTGGCGAGATTCCGCATGAGCCGGAAGTGACTTAATGTCACTTCCGTGCGAGCGCAAGACTGCCTGAGCCAGTCGCAACGCCCTTGGCCTGGTAACGGGAGATGTACAAGCGGCCTTCCGGTTGTCTGCTATTTCGCGCTAGTCCAGCAAACGTCCTCAACGAGCTGGATGAGGACGGCCTGGACTCGGTCGACGTCGGCTCGCTCCACGTATTCG
>CAVHKV010000033.1:0-4056 GCA_963636635.1 uncultured Bacteroidales bacterium | reverse complement strand
TCTCGGCCATGGTCATGGGTCTGGTCATCGCTATCCTTTCTGCGGACTTGGTCCGGTTCCTACTTCCCCTCTTTGGAACGGCTCGTCTGGATCATGCGGTTGACGGCGTTCACGTAGGCCTTGGCCGAGCTCACGATGATGTCGGTGTCGGCGCCACGGCCAGTGTAGACCTTGCCGTCGTCGGCCGTGATGCGCACCGTGACCTCGCCGATGGCGTCGATGCCGCGGGTGATGGCCTTGACGTTGAACTCCGTGAGCTCGCCGTGGGCGCTCACCACCTTGTCCACCGCCTTGTAGGCCGCGTCGACCGGGCCGGTGCCGGTGGAGCAGACCACGTGGCGCTGGCCGTCCTCGTCGGTGATGGTGGCCGTGGCGGTGGGCACGAGCGGGTCGCCGCAGCTCACCTGCAGCGCGTCCAGGGTGTAGATGGCCGCCACCTCGCGGTCGCGCTCCTGCACCATGGACTCGAGGTCCTCGTCAAAGACCTCCTTCTTCTGGTCGGCAATCTCGAGGAAGCGCTTGTAGACGTCCTCGAACTCCTCGTCCTTGAAGGTGTAGCCGAGCTCGGAGAGGCGGTGGCGCAGCGCCGCGTGGCCCGAGCGGGCCGAGAGGATGATCTCGGAGCCGGCGGCGCCCACGTCGGCCGGGTCGATGATCTCGTAGGTGTCGCGGGCCTTGAGCACGCCGTCCTGGTGGATGCCCGAGCTGTGGGCGAAGGCGTTGGCGCCCACGATGGCCTTGTTGGGCTGCACGTTTATGCCGGTGATGGAGCTCACGAGCTTGGAGGCACGCGTGAGCTCGGGCGTCACGACGTCAGTGTGGGCGTCGAGCTCGGCCTCGTGCATGCGGATGGCCATGACGACCTCCTCGAGCGAGGTGTTGCCCGCGCGCTCGCCCAGGCCGTTGATGGTGCACTCGATCTGCGTGGCGCCGTTGCGCACGCTCTCGAGGGCAAGCGCGGTGGCCATGCCGAGGTCGTTGTGGGTATGGATCGAGATGGTGACGTCCTCGATGCCGGCCACGCGGGCGCGCAGGTCGGCGATGCGGGCGCCGAACTCCCAGGGCATGTTGTAGCCCGTGGTGTCGGGGATGTTCACCACCGTGGCACCTGCACGCACGGCCGCCTCCACGATGCGCACGAGGAAGTCCTGCTCGGAGCGGCCGGCGTCCTCGGCGTAGAACTCCACGTCGTCCACGAAGCGGCGGGCGTAGCTCACGGCGTGGACGGCGCGCTCGATGGCTTCGTCCTCGCTCATGTGGAGCTTGTCGCGCAGGTGGGAGGGCGAGACGCCCAGGCCCGTGTGGATGCGCGGGCGCTTGGCGGTCTTGAGCGCCTCGGCCGCTACCTCGATGTCCTTGTCAACGGCGCGCGTAAGGCCGCAGACCACGCACTTGTCGCCCGCGAGCTTGCCGATCTCGGCCACGCTCTTGAAGTCGCCGGGGCTGGAGATGGGGAAGCCCGCCTCGATGACGTCGACGTTCATGCGCACGAGCTGGCGCGCGATGACGAGCTTCTCCTCGGTGTTCATGCTGGCGCCCGGCGACTGCTCGCCGTCGCGCAGGGTGGTGTCAAAGATGGCGATCTTGCGGCTCATGGTTTCCTCCCGAATTTGGCTGGCCTTCTACGTTTGCGCCGACGCCGCGAGGGGTCTTGGGTGGAGCCATGGGGCAAAAAGAAAGCACCCGTCGCGGCGAGAATTCCCAATTGGGCTGCGCGAGGGGTGCTGAACGATCGATATGAGTGAGGACCCTAACGCATACCCGCAGGTAGTAGCGCTAGGCCTAGCAAGGCGATGTTGGCGATGCCGTGGTTCATCAAACTTTCCCCAATCGATAAGCTCGCTCACTGTAGCAGAACGCGGCCACCGCGCGGCGGGCATTTCTATGAGCGGCTCACGAATCCCGGCGGGGAAGGACCCTGTCTCACAAACGTCCTCGCTCAACTGCGCTAGCGGGTTTCAAACCATAGGCTGCTGCGGAATGTTTGTGAGACAGGGCCCTTCCCCTGGGACACCAGCTATGGAGACGGCAGAGGACGGGTGCCCTGCCGCGGCAAACGTTCCGCCGCAGCCGCGCGAATGGAACCCTCCTGCACAGGCGAGCGAGGACGCTTGCACGGCAGGCCATTCGGCCTCGCCGTTTACGGGAGGGCCACGAAGATGAGGTGCCGTAGCGCCCTAGCTCGCGAGCTTGTCGGCGTAGAACTCGCTGGTAGCGGCTTGGGCGTTGATAGCATCGGCGAGCTCGCCGGTGGCGGCGAGCTGTACCTCTACGGACGAGGCCTCGCTCTCAGTCATCGCGCGGTGCTTCTTGAAGACGATGGTGCCGGCCGGGCTGTTGTTGGTGCCGCCAAAGCTGTAGATGAGTTGCGTGAAGGGACTGCCCTCAAAGCCCATCTCCTCGTAGGCGGCCTGGGCCTCGGCAAGGGCGGAGGCGGCAAGCGAGCTGGCGTCGCCCGCGTTCGAAAGTCCCTCGGAGGGCAGGTAGACGAGCAGGTGGGCCGGGTAGTCCGCGTCGCAGCCGACGGTCGCGGCGGGGTTGGCGCGCTTGATGGCCGAGCGCGCCGAATTCGTGAGGCTCCCCGTGAGGCTGGGGCTGCCGGGCCACGAAAGGTCGGGCTTGCCCACGTAGGTGACGGTGGCGCGCGAGGCGCTCGTCTCGCAGGCCGAGACGATGAGGCGCGGCAGCCAGGCGTGGTTCTCCCCCGCCTTGGCGCCGCCGAGGCAGGCTATGTCGAGCGTGATGCTGCTGTCCGCCGCGGTCTCCACCGTTCCGCACATGAGCGGGATGTCGAGCATCTCGGCATACACCCAGGTGCCCGGCGCGTCATAGGCGGCCTTCACAACCTGGCTCACGGCCGCGGAGGTGCCCTCCTGGCCGCCCGAGACAACGAGCCCGACGTTGCCGTCCTCCTCGGACAGGCCAACCTGGCCGGAGGCGAGCGTGCGCTGGCCCGTGCCATACGAGAGCGTGACGGCCGAGCCCTGCACAAGCACCTTCGCCGCAAGGGCGTCAAAGCCCTCTGCCTGCAGTTTTATGGCAACGCTGCCGTCCGCGGTGCTGCCCAGCGCCCACGGCACGCCCATGGCCTCGCAGCGCGCCGTGAGCGAGGTGCGTGCGTCAAGCCGCTCGCCATCGGTGAAGTCAGTGGAATCGGCCACCACGACCCAGGCGTCGTCGCCCTCGATGGCATCGGCCGCCACCTGGCCTTCGTTTGCGGAATCCGGTTCCTCCCAGGTGATGCTGGGCACGGCCTGCCCGCTGAACTGCGCAAGGTACTCGTCGCTCGTGAGTGCCGAGGCGACCATCTGGGCATGGGCGAGCATGGGCATGCAGCTCGCGCTGATGGCGAAGGAGCCGTCGTCCGCAGCCACGGTGGAGGTGGTGTAGTAGGAGCTCCCCTCGAGGCCAAAGGCAAAGACGCCCTGGCCATACCAGGAGCCGGCCTCCTCCTTGAGGCGACTTGCGCCCTCGTCCGTGAGGGTGAGGCGCACGTAGGCACGCGCGTCGTCGGCGAGGTAGCCGGCCTGCTCAAGACCATCGAGGCTTCCTTGGCAAGCCTGCGCCGAGGCAATCTCGGCGCGGTAGATTCGCACGCGCGAGGCGCTGCCGTTCAGGATGGCAGCCTCGTCCGAGGCATCCACGAAGTAGAGGGCGAGCGGGTTCTCCAGGATGTCCATAGCGTCGGCCCAGGCCCAGGTGCTTGCGTCGGCGGCCGTTGCCGTGGCGCCGTCCTTGAGGGAGCCTTCCAAATCCGAGGCGCTCCAAAGCGAGGCGGACAGCGTCACCAAGAGGCCGTCAACCGAACTGAGCGCTTCGGCGGACGAGCCTTCGGCGCTCGCAAGACGCGCCTGCATGAGGGACGCGGTCTGTTCCAGCTGCGCCGCCGAGAGCGAGGTCTTGGGGTAGAACGTGTAGGTGTTGGAGTCCGCCGCCGCGGCCGTCTGGCTTGGCGCAAGGCGGGGGCGCACATGGACGGTGAAGGCAACGGCCAAGGCCGCAACCACGGCCACGCAGGTCAGCACCTTCAGCGCCAGCGGCACCGAAGATTTCCCT
>CAVHKV010000032.1:0-3707 GCA_963636635.1 uncultured Bacteroidales bacterium | reverse complement strand
CCCGCCCGCTGCGCCGCGCCATCCAGACGCACGTGGAGGACCCGCTGGCCGAGCAGCTGCTCCAGGGCGGCTGGGCCGCCGGCGACATCGTGCTGGTGGACGTGGGGCAGGACGGCAAGCTCGCCTTCACCAAGACGGCCGGTGCCATCCCCGAGCGCATCGAGCGCGAGCACATGGACCTGCCCAGCGGCGGCAGCTCCTGGGGCGGCGGAAGCGCGGACTCGGGCCGCGGCAGCCGCGCTCCCTCCACCGGCTCCGGCCTAGCCGCCGCCGGGAACTAGGGGATTGCTCCCAAGCCAAGCGTATATAGCCAATGAACAGCAAGAGAGGGCCTCGCAATTGCGGGTCCCTCTTTGGTTATCTGTTGGGCTTCCATGCCCGCGCACCCGCGAAGCGGCAGCGCCCGAGGGGAGGCGTTGCGCGCCGCGAGTTCCGCACGAGCCGAAGGCCACTAAATGTGGCCTTCGCGCGAGCAGGACTGTCTGAGCGCCGTGCAATGCCTCCCCTCGGGCGCGGAGGGATACGGGCGAGAACGAGCAGCTTACTGGTACCGCAGTGCCTCGACGGGGTCGAGCTTGGCTGCCCTACGGGCGGGGTAGTAGCCGAAGACGAGGCCGATGAGGACGCAGATGCCGGTGGCGAGGGCCACGGCGGCAGGCGAGATGGCAGGGACGATGGCGCTGCCCTCGGAGGCGCCGAGCGATGTGGCCAGGCCGCCCTGGTTGGCAAACCAGGCGAGGCCCCAAGCGCCGGCGTAGCCCAGCGCCGCGCCGATGATGCCGCCGGCCAGGCTGATGGCGATGGACTCGGCCAAGAACTGCGTGGTGATGTCCGTGCGGGTGGCGCCGAGGGCGCGGCGCAGGCCAATCTCGCGGATGCGCTCCGTGACGTTGGTGAGCATCATGTTCATGATGCCGATGCCGCCCACGAGCAGCGAGATGCCGGCCACCGAGCCCGCGATGAGCGAGAACGAGCCCATGTAGCTGTTCATCGTGTCGATGCTCTCCTTCATGGAGATGACGTACAGGCTGTCCTGCATGTCCTCGGAGAGGTTCTGCATCTTGATGATGAGGCTCTTGGTCTTCTCCACGAGGGCGTCCATGTCCTGGTCGTCGCGCGCGTAGCCCACGGCCGTGCCGATCTCGTTGGAGCCGTGCACGAAGCGGGACTCGGCGCACTTGAGTGGCATCCAGGCCGAGCCGTAGCCGTCGCCCAGGGCGTAGGCGCCGTTCTGGTTCACCACGCCCACGATGGAGTAGGCGCCCTCGTCAATCCGGATGGTCTTGCCCGTGGGGTCGGCTTCTGGGTCGCCGAAGAGCTGGCGCATGACGTCGGCGGTGACGATGCAGACCTGGGCGCCGCGCGAGGCCTCCTCGGCCGTCCACTCGCGCCCGCGGGAAACCTTGAGGCCGTTGGCCTTGAGGTAGTTGGTGTCGCAGCCCGAGATGGAGAGGTTGAGGCTGCCCTTGTCGGTCTTGGCCGTGCCGCCGGTGTCGAGCGAGCCGGCGATGAACTCGTACTCGGGCAGGGCACGCTCGAGCGTGGTGAGGTTTGCCTGGGTGAAGCCGTAGGGCGAGTAGATCATGACGCGCTTGGCGGCGTCGAGGCCGAGCGAGTCGAGCAGCGAGTTCTGGATGCCGCCGATGAGCGAGGTCATGGCGATGACCGAGGCGATGCCGATGACGATGCCGAGCACGGTGAGCAGGCTGCGGCCGCGGTTGGCGTCGAGGGCGGTGGCGGTCTCTGAAGCGAGGTCACGAGGCGTCATGGCTACACCTCCGGAAGGTTGATGGAGCGCGTGCGGGCCGGTGTGGCGGCTGCGGCCGTGCTGGCGGGTGCGGGTGCGGCTGCGGGCGCCGCGGCTGCGCTGGTGGTGGCTGCGGGCGCGGCCGTAACAGCCGTGCTGGCGGGCACGGGTGTGGGTGCAGCAGGGGAGAGGGGAGCTGCAACCACAGACGCGCTTCCCGCCTGCGAGCCTGCGGCAACGGCTCCGCTCGCTCCAGGCGCAACGCCCGAGACGGGTGCGCCGAGCGTGCCGCCGACGCGGCCCTCGCTCACGAAGGCTCCTTCGGCAAGGCGGCCGTCGAGGATGTGCAGGGCCCGGTCGGCGCGGGCGGCCACGTTGGGGTCGTGGGTGATGAGCACGATGGTCTTGCCGCGGTCCCTCAGGCGCTCGAAGGTCCGCATGACCATCTCGCCGGTGGCCGAGTCCAGGTTTCCGGTGGGCTCGTCGGCCAGGATGATGGCCGGGTCGCAGACGAGGGCGCGCGCGATGGCCACGCGCTGCATCTGGCCGCCGGAGAGCTCGTTGACCTGGTGGTCGAAGTGGTCAACCGGCAGGTCAACGGCCGTGAGGGCCGCCACGGCGCGCGGCTCGCGCTCGCGACGGGGCACGTCGCCGTACACGAGCGGCAGCATCACGTTGCGCAGCACCGTGGCGCGCGGCAGCAGGTTGAAGCTCTGGAAGACGAACCCGATGCGCTGGCCGCGCACGAAGGAGAGGTCGTCGTCCGAGAGGGTGGAGACGTCCACGCCCTCGAGCCGGTAGGTGCCCGTGGTGGGCGTGTCGAGCAGGCCGAGGATGTTCATGAGGGTGGACTTGCCCGAGCCCGAGGGGCCCATGATGGCCACGAACTCGCCCTTCTCGACCGTGAGCGAGACGCCGCGCAGCACGTGGCTGAGCACGGGGCCGTTCTCGAAGATGCGGTGGACGTTGTTGATTTCGATGACTGGCATGGCGCTACCCAAGCATGACTTGGCCGGAGTCGTCCGACTCGTCATACGTGCCGCTGTCGTAGCCGCCCGCATCGTCCGAGAAGGCGCCGCTGACCACGACCGGGTCGCCGTCTGCCAGCGAGCCGTCGGTGGCCTTCACGGCCGCCTCGCTGCCATTGTCGCCAAGGATTTCCACCGTGACGGGCGTGGTCTCGTGGGTGGTGGGGTCGATCTCCACGTAGACGCAGCCGGTGCCGTCGCCGTAGGCGGTCACGGCGGTGCTGGGCACGATGAGGGCGTTGTCCACCTGGCTGGTGGTGATGGAGACGTTGGCCGTCATGCCGGGCTTGAGGCTCTCGTCGGGCTCGGGGATGACGAGCTGCACGGCGTAGGTGACGCCGCCCGAGCCGTAGCCCTCGCTGGAGCTGGTGGATGCGATGGAGCGCACCTGGGCGGAGAGGCTTACGTTAGGCAGGGCCGAGAACGTGGCGGTGGCGTTTTGGTCGAGGGCGATCTTGTTGATGTCCACCTCGCTCACCTGCACGGTCACCATCATCTGGGAGAGGTCTGCCACCTGGCACAGCGTCGAGCTGGTGGTGCCGGAGGCGTTGGTGGCGCCCTGGCCCACCGAGGCGCCCACCTGGGCGTTGAGCTCGATGACCGAGCCGTCGATGGGCGACTTCACGATGCGCTGGTCGGCCTGGTCCTTGGCCTTGTTGTAGGCGTCGTTGGCGGCCTCGAGCTCGATCTGGGCGCTCTCGAGCTCGTTTTGGGCGCTGGCGATGCCCTCGTCAGAGCTCGTGGTGCCAGAGCTTGCGGCGGTGCCGTCGGCCTCGTCGCCCTCCTGGCCGTCTACCTGGGAGAACGTGGCGGAGCGGGCGAGGCCTGCCTGGGCGATGGCGGCGCCGCTCGCGCGCCCGGCGGCCGTGGCGCCATTGCCTGCGCTCGTGTAGCTCGCCTGGCTCTTGGCGGCGTCGAGGGCCTTCTGGGCC
>CAVHKV010000031.1:0-16746 GCA_963636635.1 uncultured Bacteroidales bacterium | reverse complement strand
GTTTCCGTCCGCGGAGGTGAGGCTTGGATGCAGGGTTCAACAGTTTTGCGGGATGGCCCTTCTTCCCGCTCGTCCGCTCGCGCCCATTCGGGGGAGGTTTCTCAGCGCTTTGACGAGGCCGTCTACCTCATTGCCGCAGGGCTGGTGGAGAAGGAGCTTCTGTACGAGGAAGACCCGGACAGCTACCCGTACAGTGCCACGTTTCGCCATGGGCTTGCCATGCTTGCGGCCCTGTCTGTGGAGTGTTGCCAAAACCCGGCCTCCTTCCTCTCCGGCCTTAGCGAGACATCGTTCATCTGCAGCTACGCCTCCAAGGAGGTGCGGCAGTGGGTTTGTGGCTGGGGCGACGAGGCCCTTGGCAGGCTCTCCCGTAGCAAGTATCTCGAGCTTGGGCCCTTGGCCGTCGTTGACGGGGGCTACTTTTGCCCAACGCGGGAATGCCACGAGGTGCTACGCCTTGCAGAGGGCGACCTCATTGGCGGCTACCAGGAGCGCAAGGTCTACGAGTACCTGCGGGAGTCCTCGCAGGAGCTTTACGTGCTGGGGCGTCTGCTGCTCGTTGAGCATCCCATCCTTACCTGGGACGAGTGCATGGACATCAAGACCGGGCGCTTTGACTTCTCCACCAACCCGCTTTGCCAAGGGGAGGATCGCCTCGCTGAGCCCGGCTGGCTTAAGGGGCTCCTCGACCTTGCCTATGAGGAGGCCCCTGCCAATGCCAAGGTCTGTCCCACCTGCGGCTGGACGATGTCCTTGCACGGTCGCCAGCCTTACTGCATAAAGCCTGCCTGCACAAAGGTGCTGCCTTCTGACTTTGCGAGCCTGCCAGACGTCGAACACGACGCGTTTCGCTTGCTCAGGGGCGTCATGCACTATATCTGCGTTCCGGGCCGCCTTGAGCTCGCCGTGGCCAACAAGGCTCGGGGCCTGGGCCTTGCGTATGAGCTGTGGCCCGAGAAGGACACGGCGGATGTTCTTATCACGGGGCCGGACGGCCGCCGCCTTGCCGTGGACGCAAAGGCATACGGCAGCGCCGAGCGTCTTGCCCAAGAAATCAGGGACGACTCGGGAATCTCGCGCCTGGAGGCCGATGAGGTGGTCTACGTCGTTCCCGATGAGGCCGAGAAGCAGCATCCCGGCTTCTGCTTTGCCTGCAACGAGGCCTTGAGGGGCAAGCGCGGCTATTCGTGTTGCACGCTTCGCGAGCTATCTCGCCGCCTGAGGGACATGGCGGGAGGTGGGCGCTGATGGCAAGGAGGCGTCCGTCCGATGGCCGCATCGATTCCTACAAGGCTCTGGAGAGGGCGCTTAGGCTGCGCTTCCCGAGCGGGGAGGAACAGCAGCGCCGCGGGATGAGAAGGCCGCTCTACCTCCCTGGCTTCATGGGGGTCGAAGCGGTGCTTTCCTTGGCCTTGCACCTTGGGGCCAAGGACCTGGACCCTCGCAAGGCCAACCGCCTTTTGTCCAACTACGCGCTTTTGCGCACGGACGCGTTTGGCCCCGAGGAGCACCTCATGCAGATGGCCCGCCGCAGCCTGCTGAAGATGGCCTCGGCGATGACGTGGGAAAGGTGCCTCGACTCCTATCTCAGCGACGTCTTTGACGAGCTTCGCTACTTTGACGTCGAGCAAGGGGAGCTGGCGGTGCGAGAGGAGCCCTACGGGGCCGTTGACAGGCGGCCGCTCTACCTTGAGTGGATTCTGTCCTACGAGCCCCGGAGCGGCGGGGTGAGCTGGGCCCAGCCGGGCGCCAGCTATAGCTACTACGTACACCATAGGGTCTCGGCCGACCAGGGGCCCGCAGGCCATGTGCGCGAGGTTGCCATTCCCGAGCTCGAGCTTCCCGGCACTGAAGACGCCAACGCCGCCGCTCCAAAGCCTCCTCGCGAGCAGATTCGCATCACCCTTGGCGAGCTGATTGCGACGGCCCGGGAGGTTGGCCAGGCAACGGGCAAGGATCACTACGCCAAGGTCTTGGAAAGGGTCGTGGACGAGGGCCTTCTCAAGTACGTTGTGGGCAAGGACGCCAAAAGCACGGACGAGCTTGTCATCGGCCAGGTCGTGAGCCTTGTCGGTTTGGTGGGTGCCGGTAAGTCCGTGCTGGCAAACACGCTCATGGTCGCGCTTGCCAGGCGCGGCTATAGGGTGGCCTCGCTTCTCAATTCCGTCTCTGACGTCATGGAGGTCGTTGGCATCCTGCGCGCGGCCGGGGTAAGCGTCTCGCCGCTCGTCTCCAAGAGGGAACGGGTGGAAAAGCTCGGTGAGCTTTTCAAGAGAGGCGATTCCATGCTCCTTGACGACGTCTCGGCTCGCTACCTCGAGACGCCCTGCCTCATCGACGGCCTCTCGGCGCAGGAGGGCGAGGCGTGCTCGTACGGCGACGCCCCTTGTTCGGGCCTGCGCAATTCCAAGGGAGCTTTGCATAGCTGCCCGTTTTGGCAAGTCTGCCCCTCGCAGGCCATGGGACGCGAGGCCCTGACGTCCCAGGTTGTCGTCACGACCCCCGCGGGGTTCACCATGATGTCGGTCAACGCCGCGCGCAAGCCCTTCTTTGAGGTGGCGATCCAGAGCTTCGACCTCGTCATATTTGACGAGGCGGACCGCGTGCAGGTCGCGCTCGACAACAGCGTGTCGCCAGACATGAGCTTTCAGAAGCTGATCCGTGACGCCGCGGCCCCCACGGCCAAGGCCATGATGCGCCTGCCCGATGACAAGATGGCCGACCTTAACGTGGAGCTCTTCTACGACCTGCGGCAGGCCTGCGAGCCGGTTGGCAAGTCGCTCCTCGCGTCCGTCCGCACACAGGAGGTTGCCTCTTGGGAGATGGTGAAGAAGGAGGCGTTCACCTCGCTTACCCTGCTCGATAACCTGGCTGGGGAAGACGACCCTTCGGGCCTGCCGCCTACGGATGGCTCCGTGTTGCCCGCCGCGGTGGTAGACGACGTTCGCGAGCTCCTGGAGACCCAAAACCAAGCCAACGACAAGCTGAGGCATGCCGTAAGAATCTCTTGCCAGGGCATCGATGACGAGGGTTATCGCTACGCCCTGGATGACTACCTTGAATCGCGCGGATGCGCCGAGATGGACCCCGCGCTCAAGCAGCGCCTCTCCTTCCTGCTCAAGGTCATTCGGTTCGACTCCTACCTCAGGGAGCTCGCGTCGTCGTCGGACTATCTCTCGTTCAGGGACGACGCGACCGCGGAGCTCTATAACTTCCTGCGCTTCACGCATGCCAAGCAGCAGCTCTATCTGCCAAGCTCGCTCATCGGCAACGTGTTCGGCATGAAGCTCGAGGGGAAGGACCTCAGGCTCTACCGGCAGTTTGCCTTTGGGCGCGCCTTCATGACCTCGCTTCCCTGGCTTGTCACCACTGAGGTCGGCGAGCCTGCGGGCCCGCACGCACTGCTGCTCTCGGGCTCGAGCTGGGAGCCGGGCTGCTTGCAGTACCACGTGAACAAGCCGGTTGACTACTTGCTCGAGGCAGCCCCTTGGAAGGCCAAGAAGCTCGAGGAGTCCCAGGTGATTGACCTTGGGATCGAACAGAACGTCTCGGGTAGCCCGCGCCCGCAGCGGCGGGAGAACCTGGATGTCGTGCTGTCACAGCTTGTCTCGACCTTGCGCATGGAGCTCGACGCCCCCGATGCGGGCAAGGTGCTGGTCATCGTGAACAGCTACGAGGAGGCGCAGGGAGCCCGCGAGACGCTCGAGCGCAAGTTTGCCGGCACGGAGCTGGTCTGCGCCCTGACCAACAAGACGCCCGACAACAAGGAATGTTTTGTCCAGCGAAGCGAGTTGGGCGGCTTTGCGGGGCATCCTGCGCGCGTCCTCGTCGCCCCGGCCATGGCCATCGAGAGGGGCTACAACATCGTTGACGCCGTTGGCCACGCTGCGTTCTCGACCCTCGTCTTTGCGGTGCGGCCCATGGCCTGCCCCGGAGACCTCGGGCTTCGCTATCGCATGCTCAACGGCCTCATCGAGGGGAGGGTGGGCACCTATCCGAGCGACCCGGCCGAGTTTGCGATGCGGGTGAGGGCGGACGCCTGGGGCCAGTGGAAGTCCCTGGAGCGCTCGGAGAGGATTCCCATGTCGCTCTGGCGTCTCATGGGAAAGGAGGTGCTGGTCAAAGACCTCGTGGCGGGCCTTTTGGTGACCATCGTCCAGCTCTTCGGCCGTCTTGCGCGCCTCGAGGACCAACAGCGCCCCGCCCCGCATGTCTACTTTGCCGACGCTGCCTTCAGGGGTGGCGACAAGGACGACGCTCCCCGCTTTAGGACGCTCGAGGAGCTCGCCCGCTATATGGAGTGGCTTATGGAAGAGAGCGACCAACCCCAGGTTGCCAGGGCCCTGTACGGCCCCTTCTACGAGGCGTTCAAGAAAGGAATTGAACATGGGTGCCGGCAGTAACGATTCCAAGATCCATCTCATGACCTTCGAGCCCAGGGCGGGCGTCACCACCACCGTCTACACCGTGGGGCTCCCGTCGGCTCTCCAAGAGGCGCTCTTTGAGCTGATGCCCCCTAAGCGGGAGGGCGACAGCCTCTACACGAGGCAGCTCAAAAGCGACCTGCAGTGTTGGCTCAACCAGGCTGTCGAGCTTGAGGCGGTGAGGCGGGGCGTCCGGGAGGACAACTGGCTCGTGGCCTTGGAGCCGCCGGACCTGGAAAGCCTCTGCAGAATCATCGCGATTTGGCTGGCGGCCAGCTGCAATGGGGAGAAGAAGGGCCTTCCTGCCTACAAGAGGGCCATGGACCTGCTTGCCTCCGAGACCTTTGAGGCTTGCGTCCGGGTGCACAGCCTTTCCCTGTTCGACGAGCGGGGGAGGCCCAACGGCCAGTTCGGCGGTCTTGCCTTCAGCGCCTTTGCCGCGCAGGTGGCGGGCGCCTTGCACGGCAGGGAGCTTCGCCTGGGAAACGGGGAGTCCGTGCGCTTCTATCGCGTTGCCCGCGGCACCAGGAGCGCCTTTGAGCTTATGAGCGACATCCGCTGGTACAAGGACGAGCCGTGGGCCTTTGTCCTCAAGTTCCATGTGGAGACGCTCCCGGTTGGACGCAAAGCCCGCCTGAACCTTGACGTCGGGGTCAGGAGGTTCATCTCAGGCGTCTGGCAGGACGAACCCTATATGCCCAACGACGTGAACGCCTTTGTGCAGGACGCAAACGGCACGTTTCGCGTGGTGGAGTACGGCTACCGCAAGCGGGAGAGGCGCGTTGACTGGAACGAGAGCTCCAAGCAGAACTACGAGTTCGCGACGGCGCAGAGCCTGCCAAGCGTAGATGACTACCTGCGGCGCATCGCCTTCTTCGCCCGCGGGGAGGGCTGCCCCCAGATTCTCTCGCCCTACTCGACCTCGTCTGGGTGGGCCACCGAGCCGCATGTCGCGTCCGGCGCGTCCGTCATCGACAAGGCGCTCTTCTTCGATGCGGCGGCCGAGGCGCTTTCCGGTCTCGTCATGCCCGTCGCTCCCTTGTCTTCGGTACAGCGAGCGGGCCTGAAGCTTGCCTACGAGGACTCTGACGGCGATGCGGAGGCGCATGCGGAGTGGACCGCGTCCAACCGCCGTCGTCTGGTTGCTTGTACGGGCGAGGATTCCGTGCGGTTCGAGCTGATCGGCACCGCGGCCGACAAGCCGATGCTGGGGGAGGTCAAGGAGGAAATCATCCGCTTCCTAGGTGACGAAGGCATCTCGGAGGGCCTTGAGCTCAAGATTGACATCCGCTGCCAAGACGAGCTGCTCCAACCCCTGGACGAGGGCGATTCCGCCCACAAGAAACTGCGCATGCGCAGGATTGTGAGTGCGTTGGGCGAGGCACACGGGCTCACCGCCTGCATCGTGGCCTTGCCTGGGCCGGATGCGTTCAGCAGGTTGGGCAAGGGCGGGTCTTCTCGCGACCCAAAACAGGCAATTCGAGCCGGCCTCGCGCTCTCGGGCAGGCTGTCGCAGTTTCTCGTTCCCGAGCAGGAGAGTGCCGAGCACAGGATCAGCACCGCCGTTCGCGACCTCATGCGCCAGATGGGCTTCGTCCCGGAACTTGCGTCCGGCAGGGGCAAGCTCAGCCTCGAGACGCCCGTGGTAGGCCTGTACGTCTACACCTCTCCCAATGGCGGCAAGAAGACCCGTCTTCCCTTGGCGGTGCGCATGGAGCCGGCATCGGGCTACGTCTCGGCCCGTTGCCCTCTGTTTGAGGCGCCGTTGCTGCCGTACTGGCGCGCGGAGCTTGAGCTTGCGCGCCTGAGCTGCGCCCCGACGTTTGCCGACGATGCCAAGGTGCGTGCCGGCGGCTCGTCGCTTGCGAGCATGGTGGACGGCCTCATCGCCGACTCCATGGAAGCCGAGACGCTGCTGCTCGTGCAGGCGTACGGTCCCGTCCGCTGGCCCGGTTGGTGGCCGGGCATAAGCGACGCCGGATTGGCCGACGGCACGCTCACCTATGGTCCCAGGGGCAGCGAGAGGCCCCTCGACCTGCGGGGGAGCAAGCTGCAGGTGCTCCGCGTGCGCAACGGGGCTGACGGCGAGGTGCCCGACTACTTCACCGACGCGGCCGAACCCAAGCCGGGCGAGGATGCCAGGAGGAAGACCAAACAGGGGCTCTTTGTCTCGGACGGCTGCGTTCTGGGCTTGGCGCCGCGCCCCAACGACGCTCCCTACACGTGGTC
The DNA here is from genome assembly GCA_963636635.1 of uncultured Bacteroidales bacterium. GTDB lineage: Bacteria > Actinomycetota > Coriobacteriia > Coriobacteriales > Atopobiaceae > Parolsenella. The sequence goes on along the minus strand of CAVHKV010000031.1, from coordinate 10,093 downwards.
GACCGCCGGCTCAAAGTTCAGCAAGCCCACCACGCGCTTCTGCGAGAAGACCCTGAACGAGTATTGCCTGCTGACCTCGGACGACATGGAGCTTGCCTTGAGCTGCGCGCGTTACGCCGAGGCGCTGCGCGCGAAGATGGTCCAGCTCTATAAGTCCGACATGCACGTCAACCTTCCGGCGCCCCTGCACCTTGCCCATGGCCTGGAGGAGTACGTCTGGAAGGAGGGATAGCCCGGGGCTCTAACGGCGCTGGCCGGCGTTCGCGCTCTACTCGTCCTTGTTGGGGGTGTGGCCGAAGAGGGCCTCGGCGAACTCCTCGCGGCGCTCCTCGTGCTTCTCCTCCGCCTTGGCCTGCTCGATGGCAAAGGCCGGGTCGTCGGGCGTCACGAGCTCGTCCTCGCCGCTCTTGGGGTTGTAGTGGTGCAAAAGCACCGGGTCGAACAGGCGCAGGTGCCAGGCAAAGGCGAAGGAGGCGCCGATGAGCAGGCAGAACACCACGATGCGCGGGGTGGTCTCGATCTGCGTCATGATGACGGCGCCCACGCTGAGCAGGGCCGTCCACAGATAGATCAGCAGCACGGCCTGCTTTTGGTCGTAGCCGTCGTTGATGAGGCGGTGGTGGATGTGGCCCTTGTCGGCCTGGCCCACGCTCACGTGCGCCCTCTTGCGGCGGATGATGGCCGAGAGGGTGTCAACGATGGGCACGAAGGAGATGACGAGCGGCACGATGATGGTGGTGAGGCCGGCCACGCGGCGCACGTTCAGAAGCGAGATGGAGCCCAGGCAAAAGCCCAGCAAAAGCGAGCCCGAGTCACCCAGGAAGATGGACGCGGGGTTGAAGTTGTAGCGAAGGAATCCCAGCGTGGCGCCCGCCACGGCGATGGCCAGGCCCGCGGCGTCCGGCCGGATGCCGAGGTTGGCGAGAAGGAACAGCGTGCAGCACGAGATGAAGGTGATGCCCGAGGCCAGTCCGTCCAGGCCGTCGATGAGGTTGATGATGTTCACGTAGGCCACGAGGTAGAGCACCGTGATGGGGTAGGCCGCCCAGCCGAGCTCGATGACGCCGGGGCCAAAGGGGTTCATGATCCTGCCCACGGTGAGGCCCGCCCACACCGCAACGCAGCCCGCCAGCACCTGGCCGGCAAGCTTCACGAGGGGCTTGAGCTGGAAGACGTCGTCGACGGCGCCCGTGAGGAAGATGATGAGGAACGAAAGCGCGAGCCTTGGGTAGTTGAGCGTGGAGAAGGGGTTCTGCGCAAAGACCGCCGGCCAGTCCCAGGTGAGGTGGCCAAAGTACTGCACCGCAAAGGCCGCGACGAGCGAAAGGAAGATGGCGATGCCGCCCATGCGCGGGACGGCCACCTTGTTGATGCGGCGTTTGCTGGGCTTGTCAACGGCGCCCAGGCGCGTGGCGATGACGCGGGCGAGCGGCGTGGTGGCGAGCGCCACGACAAGGGCCGTGACGAACATCGACGCGTAGGGGATCCACCACTTCAAGCGTGCAGCCTTTCGCTCCGCGTACGGAGACTGATTCTTCAGGGTTCCCGGCTGGCCGGGGACGAGCTTTCTTGGTACTTCCAAGGTCTAACAGTCGATATGATACCAGCTCTGGCGCCTGCCGCCTTTGCTGGTTTTGGCCACCTCTGAGATGTCAAGACTGGAAACTGCAAATGGCTTAGATATAGTGGAGTCGTACGCTCCCCGCAGGGCAAACTGGGTGAACCGACAAGCGTTTCCTGGGAGCCCATATACCGAGCTCAGTACGGGCATCCTCCGTTGTTGAGGAAGGCGGAACAGCCGGCGCGGGCACCCACCTTATGAGAGGTGGGTTCATTAACGCACCTGCGGGGAGCGACGTTGCAGACTCGCGCCACGGCTTTCGGCCGTGGCGTTTTTCATGCGGCTGCCTTGAGCAGGGGGGCGTGCAGAGCGGGTCCGGCAAGCGGTCGCGCGCGGGTAGGTCCACGCGGCATGTTGCGCGACGCGACTCGCAGGTGACCGGTAGACGAGCGGGGCGCGGCTACGCGCGGGTTGCCCCCTGGGGCAAGCCTCGCAGCGTGACTCACGGGCGAGCGGCTACGGCCTAGGGGGCGGTCGTGGCTTTATAGATTCTCGTTTGACAGTTGGCGCGCTCACGGTACAATAACCAACGCGCAAACGCGCCTGGGGACGTAGCTCAGCTGGGAGAGCGCTGCCGTCGCATGGCAGAGGCCGAGGGTTCGATTCCCTTCGTCTCCACCAGGAACTTTCGAGCGGGCCATTCGGTCCGCTCTTTTTGTATCTAGGCTGTGAGCGGGGGCCACATGGAAGACCTATGTGCCGCATACGAGAGCTGCCACCTGTGCCCGAGGGGCTGCGGGGCGGCTCGCTCGCAGGGCCGTCGCGGCGCCTGCGGGGCCAACGACAAGCTGCGCGTGGCCCGCGCGGCGCTGCACTTCTGGGAGGAGCCGCCCATCTCGGGCGAGGACGGCTCGGGCGCCATCTTCTTCTCGGGCTGCACCCTGCGCTGCGTCTTTTGCCAAAACGCGGAAATCAGCTCCGGCAACTTCGGTCACGAGGTGAGCGTGGCGCGCCTGGCCCAGATGATGCTCGAGCTGGCCGAGCAGGGCGCCCTCAACATCAACCTCGTCACGCCGGGCCACTTCGCCCCGCAGGTGGCCGAGGCGGTGCGCCTGGCCCGCGCGGCCGGCATGGACCTGCCCATCGTCTGCAACACGGGCGGCTACGAGACGGCCCAGACCGTCGAGCTGCTTGGGCAGGTCGTGGACATCTGGCTCACGGACTTCAAGTACGCGAGCGGCAAGCTCGCAGGCGAGCTCTCCGGCGCGCCCGACTACCCGCAGGTGGCCGCCACCGCCCTGGCGGCGATGCTGGCGCAGCTCTCTCGCAAGGGCGGGCGCAAACTTGGGGCCGACGGCCGCATGCTGCGGGGCATCATCGTGCGCCACCTCGTCTTGCCGGGGCACGTGGACGACTCCCTCAATGTGCTCGACTGCGTGTGGGACCTCGCCGGCAACGACGCCGACCTCTCCGTCATGAACCAGTACACGCCCAACGCCGCCTGCCGCGAGCGCGGGGGAGAGCTCGCCCGCGCCCTCACGGGCGACGAGTACGAGTTCGTGCTCGACCACGCGGACGACCTGGGCTTTGAGTACCTGTGGTGGCAGCAGGGCGGCACCGTCTCCGAGAGCTTCGTGCCGGCCTTCGACGCCACCGGCGTAGACGGCCCCGAGCTTGCCAGCAAGCAGGAGTAGGGGAGCCGAAAGGCCGTTTGGCTGTGGCGTTTTGGCTTATGCGTTTTGCTACGTCGATTACAGGCGCGGAGGGGCGCGTGGCATCTTTGTGAACGCCCGGTCTCTGGAGCGCGATCGCACCTATCTTTAAGCGCCGTCGTATGACGCACCCTAGCTCGCCCTCGCAAGACACCACCGCAGCCTTGAGCCGTACCCGGCCCAAAAGGGTAGACTTATGCGGATGTGAACGTACCGCCCTCCCTTGGGCGTGAGGCAAGGTCGCCCGAGCGCGGACGACGCAAGATGACGATTCGCCCAAGCGGGCGCAACGTGAGGAGCAACCATGGCAGAGGAGAACGCGCCGCTCACCGACGAGGAGCGCAGCGAGCTGGAGCGCCTGCGCGCCGAGAAGGCCGCCCGTGAGCAGGCGGCGGCCGACGCCGCGAAGAAGGCCGAGCTCGAGCGCCTTCGCGCCGAGCAGGCTGAGGCCGAGGCCGATGCCCGCGACGCCGCGGCCCGCGAGCGCGCCCGCGAGTACATGGAGCCCGACGAGGACCTCAAGATGCCGCTCGCCCAAAAGCTCGTGCTGCTCTTCGTGGCGCTGCTCATCGCATGGTTCGTGGTCCAGTTCGCCGGCGGCAGCGCCTTTCGCGGCTAGGGGGTTCCCATGTCCTTGACAGACGCGACCAAGCCCACCGACGTCTCGCTCAACACCGACCTCTACGAGCTCACCATGGCCCAGGGCTTCTGGGAGAGCGGCCTCATGGACGCCGAGGCGTGCTTCACGGTCTTCTTCCGCGACAACCCCTTCGACGGCGGCTACGCCGTGGCCTGCGGCACCGGCCAGATCGCCGACCTGGTGGAGAACTTCCGCTACACCGAAGAGGACATCGCCTACCTCGCAAGCGTGCAAGCCCCCGGCGGCGGCGCCCTGTTCAAGCCGGCCTTCCTCGAGTGGCTCGGCAGCTTTGTGCCAAAGCTCGACGTCTGGGCCGTGCCCGAGGGCGAGGTCGTCTTCCCGCGCGAGCCGCTCGTGCGCGTGCAGGGCTCCATGGCCGCCTGCCAGCTCATCGAGACGGCCCTGCTCAACCTCGTGAACTTCCAGACGCTCGTGGCCACCAAGTGCGCCCGCGTGGTGCAGAGCGCCGAGGGCCACGCGGTCTCCGACTTTGGCCTGCGCCGCGCCCAGGGCCCCGACGGCGGCCTGGCCGTGGCCCGCGCCTCCTATGTGGGAGGGGCCAGCTCCACCTCAAACTGCCTGGCCGGCAAGATCTACGGCATCCCGGTCTTTGGCACCCACGCCCACTCCTGGGTGATGGCCTTCCCGACCGAGCTCGAGGCCTTCCGCGCCTTCGCCCGCTCCATGCCCAAGAACTGCGTGCTTTTGGTAGACACCTACGACGTGCGCCAGGGCGTGGCCAACGCCATCACGGTTGCCAAGGAGATGGAGGCCGCCGGCGAGCGCCTGGCCGCCGTCCGTATTGACTCGGGCGACCTCGCCAAGCTCTCCAAGTACGCCCGCGAAGCCTTTGACGAGGCAGGCCTTCCCTACGTGAAGATCAGCGCCTCCAATGACCTGGACGAGTACACCATCCAGTCGCTGCTCGCCCAGGGCGCGCCCATCGACTCGTTCGGCGTGGGCACCAAGCTCGCCACCTGCGACCCGCAGCCCTCGCTCGGCGGCGTGTACAAGCTCGCGGCCGTGCGCAAGGCAGGGGAGGACGAGTGGCGCCCCACCATGAAGCTCTCCGAGGTGGCCTACAAGCGCACCATCCCCGGCATCCAGCAGGTCATGCGCTATGTTGACGACTCTGGCTGCCCGGTGGGCGACGTCATCTTTGACGAGACCATGGAAGGCGTGAACGTGGCCGACGCGGTGAACGTCACCGACTCGGAGACGAGCTATGACTTTGGCCCCTGCGAGGGCCGCGAGCTGCTGGTGCAGATGGTTGCGAAGGGCGAGCGCACGGGCGAGCCCGCGAGCCTCGAGGACGCCAAGCGCACCTGCCGCGAGGCCCTCATGCACCTTGACCCGGCCGTGAGGCGCTTCCTCAACCCGCAGCTCTACCCGGTGGGCGTCCAGGCCGACCTCGCCGCGCTGCGCGTGCGCCTGGCCCGCCAGGAGCGAGCCGCAAACCAGGCAAACTAGCGCCTTCGCGGGGCGCCGCCCGTTAGCCCCGACTTGTGATGCCTCGGTTGCGCCTTGCCGCCTGGCCGGGCGCGTCTCCTGCGGTTTTGCTACACTCAATCAGCCGCTTTGCGCGGCCATTAGCTGCAACTTGGCGGCCCCCACGCGGGGCCGCGTCTCATGGAAGGGACATATCGTGGTCGAGACGATCGAGAAGCTGGTTCGCGAGGCCGTTGCCGCGGCGCAGGCCGCCGGTGAGCTGCCGGAGTTTGAGGTCGCCGACCTCGGCCTCGAGCGCCCGGCCGATTCGGCCAACGGCGACTGGACGAGCACCGTGGCGCTGCGCAGCGCCAAGGCCGCCCACATGGCCCCGCGTGCCATCGCCGAGGCCATCGTGGCTCACATGGCCGCTTCCGACGAGGTCGACCACGTGGAGGTCGCCGGCCCCGGCTTCGTGAACGTCTACCTCTCCACCGCCGCCGGCAACGAGGTCTTCCGCACCGTGCGCGAGCAGGGCGCAGACTTCGGCCGCTCCAACCTGGGCGCCGGCCAGCGCGTGCAGGTGGAGTTCGTCTCGGCCAACCCGGTGGGCCCCCTGCACATCGGCCACGGCCGCTGGGCCGCCCTGGGCGACTCGCTCGCCCGCGTGCTTACCCACGCCGGCTACGAGGTCGAGCGCGAGTACTACGTGAACGACCACGGCAACCAGATGAACACCTTTGGCAACTCGGTCTCCGAGCGCTACCTGCAGCTCGCCCAGATCATGGACGAGCGGGGCATCGACGCCCACGCCGCCCACGAGGCGCTCATCGCCGACTGGTCGGCCTTCGTGAGCGACGAGGCCGACGAGCACCCCGACTCGCACCCCTACATGGACGCCTTCCGCAACAAGCTCGGCGCCGACTCCTACGGCGGCGACTACATCATCGACCTGGCCGCCCACTTCATGGAGGCCGACGGCGCCAAGTGGGTTGCGGCCGACGCCAACGAGCGCATGGTGAGCTTCCGTGAGCGCGGCTACAAGCTCATGCTCGAGGACATCTCGCACACCTGCGAGGACATGCGCACCACCTTTGACCAGTGGTTCTCCGAGCGCTCCCTCTACGAGAAGGACGAGCAGGGCACGAGCCCGGTCGAGCGCGCCTTCGCCAAGCTGCGCGAGCAGGGCTACCTCTACGAGGCCGAGGGCGCCCTGTGGTTCCGCTCCACCGACTTTGGCGACGACAAGGACCGCGTGCTCGTGAAGGCCGACGGCGCCTACACCTACTTTGCCTCCGACGTGGCCTACCACTGGAACAAGTACGAGCGCGTTGACCACGTCATCGACGTCTGGGGCGCCGACCACCACGGCTACATCGCCCGCGTCCGCGCCGCCACCGACGCCCTCGGCTACGAGGGCAAGTTCGAGGTGCTGCTCGGCCAGCTCGTGAACCTGTTGCGCAACGGCCAGCCGGTGAAGATGAGCAAGCGCAAGGGCACCATGGTGCCGCTGCGCGAGCTGCTCGACGAGGTGGGCGCCGACGCCACGCGCTTCACGCTCGTCTCCAAGAGCTCCAACCAGATGATCGACTTCGACATCGAGGCCGCCAAGCGCCAGGACAACACCAACCCCGTCTACTACGTGCAGTACGCCCACGCGCGCATCTGCTCCATCCTGCGCCGCGCCGCCGGCGTCACGGCCGAGGAGGCCGCGAAGCTGGGCATGGACGAGGTCGCCGCCAAGGCCTGCCCCATCGACTGCGACCTGAGCGTCCTCACCGACCCCACCGAGGCCGCGCTTGCCCGCAAGCTCGGTGAGTTTGGCGAGCTGGTTGAGGGCTGCGCCCGTGACCGCGCGCCCTTCCGCCTCACGCACTACGCCGCCGAGCTGGCCGGCGCCTTCCACGCCTTCTACACCGTCTGCCAGGTGCTCCCCAGCGAGGGCCGTCCGGTGGAGGAGGGCCTCTCCAAGGCGCGCCTGGCCGCCTGCGACGCCTGCCGCCGCGTGCTGGCGCTCACCCTCAACCTCATTGGCGTGACCGCCCCCGAGAGGATGTAGCCGCCGCGAGCACGGTGGCCGCGCGCCGCTGGTTTGCTCTGCGACTTGTCGGCTTTGTCCGCGCTGTGCGTTGGCCGATTTCGCCTGGCGCGGGAGGAGAGCACCGGCTCCCGCTTGCTTTGGGTGTCCAGCCGCCAAAGGCCGCGCGCCACGCGCCGTCGGTTTGCTGTGCAACTTGACGGCTCTGTCCGCGCTGTGCGCTGGGCGATTTCGCCTAGTGGAACGGTGGGGATTAGCTCCCGTTCTCTTTGGATGGCCAGCCGCAAAAGGCCATGCGCCGCGAGTGCAATCAGTCGGCATTTGGAACGCTTTCAGGCTTTATGCGCCGCCCGCCCCGTTGTCTTTGGGGCGGGCGGATTTTTTCTCAAAGATAGTCCCTAAATATTCGACAATTTCGCTTGGATTTGGCGTATTCTAAATGCTGAAATACGAATGACTATTCGGGGAGGTTCCTTCGTGAACGTTCGCGAGTATCTATCGGTTCGTCGAGCCTTCGCGCTCGTTCGGCAGGGCATGTCCGCCGAGGAGCGAATCACCTTTGAAGAGCTGGCGATTGCCTGCCATCTCGGCAATCTCGGGCGCCCCCTGCGGACGTCGGAGATTGCCGAGTACCAGGCGGTTCTTCGCCCCACGATGACCCATAGAACCGGACATCTTGAGGAGCTCGGCCTCATCTCGCGCGAGGCCGGCACGACTGACCGCCGCAGCATCTGGTGCTCCATCACCGAGGCCGGCCTGCGCCACGTCGAGGCGCTCTGCCAGGCCATCTGCGACAAGATCAAGGGCAGCATGCCGCTCTCGCGCTGCGTGGCGCCGCGCATGCAGCTCGTCATCGACGAGATGGGCTCCCTGTCCGTCTCGTCCTCCGACCTCGTTTTGCTGGGCCTCCACGCTACCGACGGCAATTCCGTGACGAGCGTGGGCGAGCTCGTGGGCGGCCTCGGCCTTCTGCAGCCCACGGTCTCCATGGCGGTCTCCTCGCTGGAGAAGGCCGGCCTGGTGTGCCGCTCCAGGGACAAGGTCGAGCCTGGCCGCGCCTTGCCGGTCTCCCTCACCGAGGCGGGCCGCGAGCAGGCCGAAGCCCTCGCCGCGCGCGTAGACGCCATGAAGGTTCGTCGCCCGAGAACCGCATAGTGGCTAGCTTGAACCTCGCGTGAGCTCTTGGTTGCCGGCGGCTGTTGTTTGTTTGCGTGGTGGTTCGCCCGGGCCATGCGCATGCTCCGCTCATCCGCTTCGCAAGGGTCCTCGCTCCGCATGTGCATGGCCCGGGCGTACAGCTTTACAGGTTGAATTCGACCTGAGCGGCCTGAGCGTCCCGCCTGCCATGCGCTAGGCGGGTTTTTACGTGCTTGACGGCGTAATCCGTGCTATAGTCTGCCGTGTTGGGCCGCATGGCCCGTCGCGCCGCATGTTGGCGCACCCTTCACTTTCTCAACTTGCATCGCCCGCGGCCTAGGTCCGCGCAAGGCCCATACATGCGGGTTGGGAGGCGAGCATTCGCCTGACTTTAAGGATATTTCAGTGGCAGAAGAAAACACCGAGTCCACGTCGGCACCCAAGCGCCGTCCTGGTCGCCCTCGCAAGGCCGAGGCCGCACCGGAAGGCACCACGTCTGAGGTCAAGCCGGCAAAGGTGAGAAAGACCAAGCCCAAGGCCGCAGCTTCTGAGGGCGCGCCTGCCGAGGCCGAGGCCAAGCCCAAGCGCACCCGCAAGCCCAAGGCTCCCAAGGAAGGCGAGCCGGCCGCGGCGCCCAAGGCCGAGAAGGCCGATAAGCCCGAGAAGGCGCCAAAGCCTGCGAAGGAAAAGGCACCCAAGGCCGAGAAGCCCGCAAAGCCGGCCGCCGAGCAGCCGCGCGAGGCCGCCCCGTCCGCAGACGCCGGCCAGCAGGCTCCCGCAGGCGAGGAGGGCTCCTTCAAGCGCCGTCGCCAGCGCAACCGCAAGGGCGATGCGTCTGCCGAGGGCAACAACTCCAACAACGGGGGCCAGGGCAACGCCCAGAACGCCGGCCAGGGCAACCAGAGCGGCAACCAGGGCTACCAGGGCCGCCAGCGCGACCGCCAGGCCCGTCCCGGCCGTGGCGCCCAGAACCAGCAGAACAACCAGCGCCAGTTCGCCGGCAACAATAACAACAACCGTCGCCGCAACCGCCACAACAACAACGGCGGCGGCAACTCCCAGCTCGTGATGCCGCGCCTCTCTCGCGAGGACCTGCAGCAGATGCTCGTGGCCGAGCTTCGCCACGAGGCCGCGGGCCTGGGCGTGGAGTACGTGGGCGTCCGCAAGGCCGACCTCGTCGAGGCCGTGTACGTGGCCTCCGCCCGCGCCGAGGGCTTCCGCGAGGCCGCCGGCGTGCTCGACATCGCAAACGAGGGCTACGGCTTCGTGCGCACCGCCAACTACATGGCCGGCGACGACGACGCCTTCGTGCCCCAGCAGCTCATCAAGCACCTGGGCCTTCGTCGCGGCGACTGGATCGAGGGCACCGTCCGCCCGAGCCGCCCCAACGACAAGTACCCGGCGCTGCAGAAGGTCTCCAGCGTGAACGGCCTGCCTCCCGAGGCCATCCGCTCGCGCCCGCGCTTCCGTGACCTCACGCCGGTCTATCCCAACGAGCGCCTGCGCATGGAGCACGGCAAGGACTCCATCACCGGCCGCGCCATCGACCTGGTGGCGCCCATCGGCAAGGGCCAGCG
>CAVHKV010000030.1:0-7049 GCA_963636635.1 uncultured Bacteroidales bacterium | reverse complement strand
GCGCGGGTGGGCGAAAGCCTGCGGTGCGGCGAGCGACGGGAACGCGGCGGACGGCGGAAGCGGCGGGCACGCGACGGGGACTTGCGGCCTGTGGTGTGCCCGCGCCCCGCGGAAAGCGGAGCCCGTGGAGTGGTGGCCGCGCGGCAACTCGAGATGAAAAAACCAGCGCATGGCTGGGGTACTAGGATTCGAACCTAGGTAACGGGAATCAAAATCCCGGGTCCTAACCACTGGACGATACCCCAGCGATGCGCTGGCGCGAGTAAGTGTAGCAGCTTACGCCCGTTTTGCGTACCGGCGAGACGAGGGGTGCGGGCGAATGGGGCGCCCGCAGCTGGTTTCTTGCGCGCCGATCTCGCGCGGGCAGCTACGTGACGGGTGCTGTGCCCGCGCTGCTCGGATGGTGAGCGGTCGGGCGGTCAAGCGCACCGAGGCGCGAGCGGCACCACTACATGCGACGCCCAGACGGCGAGCGACCCCGCTGGTCCCTACCTAAGCAGGAAGCGCTCCACGAAGTCGGCGAGGCCATCTTGCTCGTTGGTGAGCTCAAGGGTGGCGTCGGCGGCCTCGCGGGCCTCGGCAAAGCCGTTGCCCATGCAGATGCCCAGGCCGCAGTTGCGCAGCATGTCGGCATCGTTGCCCGAGTCGCCGATGGAGCAGACGTTCTCCAGGCCCAAGCCCAGGCGCTCGGCCACCATCTGCAGGCCGCCGGTCTTGCTCACGCCGGGGGCGTTCCACTCGAGGTTGTTGGACCAGCTGGGGTTCACCGTGAGCGGCGCGCTCTGCGGCAGGGAGGTGAAGTCTTCCCTGCGCCAGGGCTCAAGGTAGTGGACGCCCACCTTCACCACGTCAACGCCGAGCTCCTCGACGCGGTCCGGCACGTCGGTGCCGTCAAAGCCGTTGCGCTGGGGAATCGAGGCGGCCACGCGGGCGAACTCCTCGGCGCTGGCCGAGGTGCCAAAGCGCGTGCCGGCCGCGTCGTCCAGGCAGACGTAGACGGCCACGCCGGGCTTCTGCAGGGCGCGGATGAGCTCGGCGGCCTGGGCGGCGGGCAGCGTGCGGCGGCTGATGAACTCGCCGGTGTCGAGGTCTCGCACCACGGCGCCGCAGGCGGCCACCAGGTAGTGGAAGCCACTCATGCCAAGCTCGCCCTCTGGCAAGAACTGCCAGGTACGGCCTGTGGTGGGCACCGGCTGGATGCCCTGCTCCAGCATGGCCTCCACGGCCGCGCGGGTGCGGGCGGAGACGCTTTTGTCGTCCTTGAGGAAGGTCCCGTCGAGGTCAAAGCCAAAGACCTTGATGTCCTTCGCCTTGCGCGCAACCTCGTCCCACATCATGCCCATGCGGCTCCCATCGTCAACGTTTCAGCTCCGCCCATGATAGCGGCTCTAGCGGCTGCGATGAGGGCTGACGGCCTGCTTCGCAACCGCTTTCGCTCGCCAGCGCCGCCGCGAGCGATTTACGTGAGAAATGTCTTTCCGCGTGGTCGGAAAACCGATTTGGGAACATCTGGGCGTGAGCTGACGGCGGCCATGAGCCAGAGCTTGATTATTGTCCGGGGCAACTACCTGCGGTTATTCAAAGCGCTGTCTTTTTGGTATCCGCTAATTCACGGGAAGCGTGTTCCCAAATCGGTTTTTCGACCATAGAAAGCGCCGTTTCTTACGTAGATTGCTCGCGGACCTTCCCTGATGGGAGTTCCTAGCCCAGCTGGGCGACTTCGATTACGTAGTCCACGGCCTTGCCGAGGACGGTGACGGCGTCGCCGGGGGAGAGGACAAGGGTCGCCCCCCTTTGCTGGCGCTGGCCGCGCAGGTAGGTGTTTTCGTTTAGAACCTCGAGCTCCAGGGCGTCTTCGGTGCGCAGGACGAGGGCCAGGCGCGAGACGGCCGGGTCGCCAAGGATGAGGTCCGCGATGGGTTCCTGGAGGGAGCCGGCCGTGCCAGCGGCGCGCTCGATGGGCGCGGGACCGGTGACTTGCGCGTTGCTGCTGGATTCTGGGTTGACGCTTTGCGTGTTGGTGCCGCGCATCGGGTTGCCGGCCTGCGAAAGGGAACTGTCTGTAGCGTTGCTGACTTGCTCGCTAGCAGCAGGCTGGTCGGCGTAGCTGGGGGCGCGGCCGATGCGGACGAGGGTGCCTAGCTCGTACTTGTGGCTCTCCACGTCGCGCTCGCGGCCACTGCCGCGCTCCGCCGTTGGCACGCGGGAAACGTGCAGCGTCACGTATTCGCGGCGAGGCTCCGCGGCCTTGTGCTCGCCCTCGTCCGAGGCGGGGACGGTGTCCAGCCCCACCTCAACCAACGCGGCGTCAAAGCCGCACCGGGCCGGGTCGCGGCGGGCGACGCAGCACAGCGTCGCGGCAAAGAGCGGGGTGAGAAGCTCGCCCACCACGCGCGAGATCTGCCCGCGGGTGTCGCTTCCCTGCGCCGAGTCCCAGCGTCGGGCAAGGGCGCCGGCGTAGGAGGCGAGCGCCTCGGCTGCCTTGGGCGAGCCGTCCCGGTCGCACTGCTCGCCAACCCTGTGGGCAATGCCCAGGGCCTCTTGTGCGAGGTCAGAGACTGTGTCCGCGTTCTTGCAACTCTGCGTGAACCACTCTGCGAGCACGTGGCCCGCGGCCAGCCACTTGGCGTGGTCGCAGCCGATGAGGCCCAAACGTCCGCGCTCGTCGGTGCGGTTTCCCTGGGCAAAGCCCCAGCGCCAGGCAACGGGCGTGCGCTCATCGCTGTTCGAGAGCGCGCCCGTGGGGCGGACGACGTAGAGGTCGCTCTCGATGGCGCGGAAGAGGTGGCTCTTGGCCAGCGAGAGGAAGTAGCGCGCGTTGGTGTTGCCCTCCTGTTTGGGCGCGGTGGGAATCTCTTGCGTGGGCGAGGAAAGCGGCAGCTCAGCGGCCTTTTCGCTGTAGTCCGGGTAGCCCATGAGCTGGCCGATTTTGGCTCCGGTGTTGGCAAAGGAGCGGTTCTTCTCGATGGGCGTGAAGCCCGAGATTGACTCGGGCACGCCGTCCTCGGCCAGGCGGCGGCCCTCGGCCTTGAGGATGGCGTACTGGGTGAGCAACTCGGAGACGCGGCCTTGCAGCGTCTCTGCGTTGAGTGTGGCGCCGCCTTGGGCGCCAGGCTGCGCGTCTGCATCGGACTGGGCATTGCCTTGGGCGCAAGGCTGCACGTCTGCGCCGAACTGGGCATTGTCTTGGATGCCGGGATGCCTGCTATTTTGGCCGCCGGGCTGCGCGCCTTCCGGGCTGTGGTCGAGGAAGAGCAGGCCGATGGCATGGGGGTCATGCAGGGCTTTTATGGTGCAATCGGGGTCCGTCGTGTCCACGAGCCAGGTGACTTCCCTGGGGTTGGTTTGCGCACGTTCGGCCCGCGCGCTGAGGTAGGCGACGAGGTCTGCGAGGATGGCGAGGTCGGCCTTGGAGCAGCCGGCCTCGGCGCGGGCACGCGCCTCCTTAAGGCAATCCCTGGCCGCCTGCTCAAAGTCCATGTAGGAGCCATAGCCCACGGCCCTGCTGCCGTTGAGGGCGCACCACTCGCCAAAGGGCTGAGCGGTGGCGCCGGCCAGCTCGGCACAGAGCGTTTCGTAGGCGTTGGTGGGCAGCTGCTTCAACCTGGGCATGGGGCCTCCTTTGCTAGCGCGAGTCTAGCAGAGGCGCGTTCCCTAGCTGGCGCGGAGGAGGCAGACCTTGCGGTCCAGTAGCGGGCGGACTCGCACGTCGCGGCGCCAGGTCTGGGCCGCTCGCTTGGCGAGGTCGCGGGCGCTGCTGCGGAAGTCCTCGTCGCTCGTCGCCGTGGGGAGGCGCAGCTCGCCGCGGCCCTCGTCCTGCATCTCTTTCAGGGCGGAGCGCACGTTCCAGAAGTGGCGCGGCTCGGCGCCAAAGGCCCGGTAGTACTCGGCGGACTCGCCGCAGCCGGGGCAAAAGCCGTAGGCGGCCAGCAGGTGGGTGGGCGCGGCCTCCTCGTCGGAAAGGCCAAAGTAGGCGTGATGGGGTTGCCAGCCGTCCTCCTCGGCGTCCCAGTAGGCGTCCACGTGCACCCACTGCGAGGGGCGGTCCGGCGCGGAGACGTCCACGAGGTTCCAGGCGTGGTTGGTCTTGCCGGGGTCGTTGGTTGGCACGGGACGGCCCTGGTTGTTGGCCCAGCCCGAGACCACGGCGCAGGGCACGTCGGTGGCGTCGCACAGCATCTTGAACGCGCGGGCAAAACCGCTGCATACAGCACCTCCCGCGTTCGGAAGGATGGCGCCGAGGGGGTTTCTGAGGTCGCGGCCGCCCTCCGTGGCGGCGCCGAGGGAGAGCAGGCCGTCGTGGATGGCCGCCACGCGCTCAAGGCCGGCCGGGTGGTCGCAGGCCTCGTCCAGCAGTGGGTTGACGACACGGGCCAGGGCGTCGAGCTCGTGGCGGGCCTCGGCCTCGCCGCGCAGGTAGGTGAACTCCATGCCCACCACGCCGCCTGGCCCCTCGACCGTCGTGGCGTGCGTGTCCGCCCAGATGATGCGGGGGTTGTCGTGCAGCACCAGGCGGAAGACCTCAAACGCGGCGGTGTGGTCGAGCCCTCCCGGCAGCTTCACCGAGGGCGCAAATCCGCTGACGGCGTTGAGGATCTCGTCGTAGTAGGCGCGTGAGGTGGGACCCAAGGCCCAGCGGTGCAGTTGGTTGACCATGGCCGGACCTCCTAGGAGATGTAGCTCATGAGCTCGTCAAGGCTCGGGAACTCCGGCGCGGGTTCCGGCTTGCTCTCCGGCCCCAGCCCCGGCTCGGGCGCCGGCCTGGACTCCAGCCCCGGCCCCGGCTCTGGTCCCAGCGCAAGCTCGCGGGCCTTGTTCGCCTGTGCCTCAACCTGGCAGTAGGGGCAGGCACTGAACCCGCTGAAGTAGACGTGCTTGCCGCAGGCGCACTCAACCGCAGACTCGCGGTAGGCCTCAATCAGGCGCTGCCACTCCTCGGGCTTGAGGCGCTGGCTCGGGTCGTCGTCGAACAGGCTGTACTGAAAGGCTTCGCGAAACCACGGGTGGAAGTAGCTGAGCGGCAGGGCCCACGGCTTCAGGCGCATGTTTGAGGTGCCGATGAAGGGCGAGGCGCCCTCGGCGATGTACTCGTCCAGCGGGCGGGGCGGGACGTAATCCTGGCCGGCAGCCAGCTCCACCGAGCCCTCAAAGGGGTGGGTCCACTGGTTCATGGCGCGAAAGACCGTGACCGCCAGGGCAAAGTTGTCGGTCTGCTGGGTGAAGGTGGTGAGGCCCTGGCGTGCCATCTCTCCGTAGTCCAGGCCGCACCTGCTCTGGGCGCGGAACAACTCGGGCGCGGCGTAGCCCTCGGCGCAGACGTCGCAGGGGTAGACGGTGTCCTCGTCAAAGACGAGGTGGAAGCCGTCCACGTCGATGAGCTCAATAAAGCCCAGGTCATCGACGAGGAAGTTGAGGGGGTTCCAGTCGCCGACCACAATGCCCATGAAGTGGAGGAACTGGGTGACGAGGCAGAGCTGCTCCAGCGCCATCAGCACGCGGCGCATGCCCTTGGCGCCACCGCTGGGCTGGCAGGCGATGGGCAGCGGCTCGCCCTTGGCGCGCCTCATGAGAAAGCCGGCGAAGTCGGTGGCCTCCTCGTCGCGGAAGAGGGCCTCGGTGGGCCAGGCGAGCTTCTTCATGGCGGTGGGGGCCTTGCTGCACAGGGAGGGGTAGCACTCGGCCATGGCCTCGACCTTGACGCGGCGCTCGTCGGCGTTTGGGCTGTTGGGATGGTAGATCTTGGCGACCATCCAGGGCTGGTCGCTCACGACGTGAACGGAGCCCTCCGAGCCGCTGTCGCCGGATTCCTCGAGCGTAACGGGCTGGCCCGACTTGGTATAGACGATCATCTCCGTGTCCTTTCCCTTGCCGATGTGGGCGAGTTTGAGTGGGCGGCTGAGGTGGGCGCGGCGGGCGACCTGGCTGAGCCGAGCGTGGCGACCGAGCTGGGCGAGCCGGACGAGATTGCCGAGCTGGGCGAGTTGGATGGGGTAGCCGAGCTTGACGAGTCCGGCGCCCTACCTCTGCTTGGCTCATAGGTTCGGGCCGGCCGAAGAAACCGGCAAAACGCTTGTCAGCTGAATAAGGCGCAGGCCGGGCGAGGCACTGCGCGGATGGGCAAGAAGGGAGATGTGAGCTGTGGGCACGAAGCGGCCACTGGATTATTCCGAGCGTTCTCGCGAGGACGGCAAATGGCTGAAGGCCGGCACAGCGGACGTTGAAAATGGCAACCGGCGTTGCCTTATGGACTGGATTGAGAGAGGGGAGCAAACGGCCCGCCGGGTCGCGCCCGCTCGGGCCTTGTCTCAATGGAGATGGGGCAAATGTGCCCCAAATAAAAAACTAGGCGGAACCGCTCTCGCGACCCCGCCTTACAAAACCCATGGGTTTTGCTGTCTGTCTTCATTATTGCCTAAACGTACCAGCTGTCAATCAGCGCGGTCAAAAAGGCAAGCGACGACCTGACGACATCATTGCCGATAAAAATCCCGAGGGATGCCGCCATCTTGGACTTTAGTTCTTGCAAGTCGGCGATTGCGCGCGCCCTCCCCGATCCTTCGGTCACGAGGCGGGAGTGAAGATACATAAGCGTGGCTATCTGTGCCAGGCGCGGATTCTTCATCTTTGAGGTCCTTGCGCGGTGCGAGAGCCCCGTCTTCGAGAGGGCGACCCCAATGGCCGGGTTTAGCCTTACGCCGCCCTCCTGGGTCCCGAAGCCGTTGACCATGTTGGACGAGTGAGCGCAGGCGTTACGAACCGACTTGGCCTGCCTGAGGTAGTAGTGCTCGTCGGCCATGGACCGGTCATCCCAGCGCCGCGCGCAGAAGAGGTAGAAGCCCGTGAAGCTTCCGAACGAGAGCAGCTCGAGCAGCACCCATACGGGCATGGCCGCAGGGTTGTCGCCGTACTTCTCCAGCAGGTCGCGGCAGTAGACGTCCCTTTTGAGCATCCCGACGTCGCCCCTGCGTCGGCGGCGCTCGTCGTGGTTGAGCGAGGCCATGTAGTCGGCGCACACGGAGTAGCCGTCCTCGCCGGGGCGCTCGGTGACG
>CAVHKV010000029.1:3365-7013 GCA_963636635.1 uncultured Bacteroidales bacterium | reverse complement strand
CGATGGTGAGGGCGTCCACGATGGGCGCGGCCGCGTCGAAGAACGAGAGTGACTCGCCGCCGACGAGCTTGCCGAGCGAGGCCGCGAGCGAGTCTGAGCACAAAGGGCCGGCCGCGATGACGCAACGGCCCTCGGGCACCTCGCTCACCTCGCCGCGCACGACCTCGATGAGCGGGCTCTCCTCCACGAGCTTGCCCACGAGGGTGGAGAAGACCTCCCTGTCCACGGCAAGGGCGCCGCCGGCAGGCACGCTCGCTTGCTTGGCGCAGGCAAGCAGCTCGCTTCCCATCATCTCGAGCTCGGCCTTGAGAAGGCCGGCCGCGGAGTCTCGCCTCGTGCTCTTGAGCGAGTTGGAGCAGACAAGCTCGGCCATGCCTTCGGTGTGGTGCGCCGCGGTGGAGGCGAGCGGGCGCTGCTCGCAGAGGCGCACCGGCACGCCGCGCTTGGCTAGCTGCAGCGCACATTCGCATCCGGCAAGACCCGCACCGACGACCGTGACCTGTTCTGTGCTCATACCTCACCCATCCGTCCGAAGTTTCAACGGTCTCCATTTTGCCCCAGCAAGGCCTTTTGTGAGGCGGTGAATCTGCCGTCGAGCATCCTCGACACAAGCCCTGCCGCCTCGTTCTCCGCTAGGACGCAAAGCGTCTCCGGAGTAGAAAGGCCTAGGAGCTCGGCCACCTCGTCGCAGGTCATGGGACTTGCCACCAGGGCGTCAAGCAAGGGGCCGCGGGACTGCTTGGAACGCTCGGAGACCAGCCGCAGACGGTCGTAGTCAAGCGCGATGAGGGACTCGAGGGAGTCCTCGTCGCAGACGATGGAGGCGCCGTTCTCGATGAGCCAGTTGGTGCCGCTCGAGTTCTGGGAGAAGATGGAGCCTGGCACCGCGTAGACGTTGCGCCCGAGCTCGGCTGCCTGCGTGGCCGTACTGAAGGTGCCCGAGGGCTTGCCTGCCTCGCAAACCACGAGCGACTTCGAGAGGGCCGCGATGATGCGGTTGCGCCTCACGAAGGTGTGGCGAAGCGGCGGGCAGCCCCAGGTCTCGATGGAGATGACGCAGCCCGCGCCCGTCACCGCGCTCACGAAGAGGCTGTCGCTCGAGGCGGGATAGACCACGTCGGCCCCGCAACCAGGGATGACCACCGTCTTGCCGCCTGCCTCCACGGCCGCCCGGCCCGCGATCTGGTCGCAGCCAACCGCGCCTCCCGAGACCACCGCCACTCCGCACTCGGCCGCAAGCCGGCCCGCCATCTTGGCGCAGGTCTTACCGTAGGGCGTGGCCCTGCGGGCGCCGATGACGGAGATGCAGTCGCCCACGAGCACGCTCGGGTCACCGTAGCCCCTCAGCACCGGCGCCTGCCCGTCCAGCTCAAGGACGCCCTTGGGGTAGCCACTGTCCTCTGGCGTAAGCTCCCAACGCACAAGACCGGCTATGACCTCGGCATACGTTGGCCCTCGTCTAACCCTAGGCATTGTTGCCACCCGCCTCGAACCGACTCCTGAAGGCGCAGGCCTCGGCCACGTGCTCGCGGCCCACCTCCTCGCTCTGGGCGAGATCGGCGATGGTCCTGGCGACGCGGGCGCACCTTGTGATGGCGCGGCCCCCAAGGCAGAGTGACTCGGCCATGCGCTCGAGCAGGGCGGCGGCCTCATCGGTTAGTTTGCAGGCCTGTACGTCCATCTTGGTGCCCTCCTCTCCCCTTCTCCTCCAGCTGGCGAACTCCCGGGCCGACATCACCTGGGAGAGCATGGTCGCCGAGTCAAGGCCCGCAGCCCCGTTGATGACGCTGCTGGCCGCCGGACGGCGCACGTCCACGAAGACGTCGATGCGGTCCATGATGGCGCCGCCCACATGGCCCTGGTACTTCGCAATCTCCTGCGGGGTACAGCGGCACGGGTGGCCGCGGTCCCCGGCATGGCCGCAGGGGCAGGGGTTGGCGGCCGCCACGAGCTGGAACGAGCTCGGGAAGCAAAAGGCGCCGTCCGCGCGCACGAGCCTCACCACCTGGTCTTCCATGGGCTGGCGCAGCGCCTGCAGCACCGAGGAGCTAAACTCCGGCAGCTCGTCCAAGAACAGCACGCCCCTGTGGGCGAGCGACACCTCGCCGGGTTTCACGGGGTTGGAGCCGCCCACGAGGCCGGCGCGGGTGGTGGAGTGGTGCGGCGCCCTGAACGGACGATGCCCTGCGAGCACGCCTCCGAGCTCCTCCTGGCACACCGAGTGGATGAGCAGCGACTCCAGCCGCTCCTCCTCGCCGAGCGGCGGCAATATGGTCGGCATCCTGCGCGCCAGCATCGTCTTGCCAGACCCCGGAGGCCCCACCATCAGCAGGCCATGACGCCCTGCGGCGGCGATGACGAAAGCTCGCTTGGCGCTGTCCTGGTCAACGACGTCCTTGTAGTCGAGGTCTTCCTCATCGCAGGCAGCGGGCTCCGGCCCCGGGCTAGCGAGCGGCAGGCGCTCCGTGCCGAGCCTGAGCGCCGCCAGGGAAGAAAGCTCGTAGGCCTCTCCCCCGCAGGCGACCGAGACGCCCCGCACGAACTCGGGCGCGCCCACGAGGCGCAGGCCCAGGTCGCGCGCGAGCAGGGCGTAGGCTATGGCGCCCCTCACCGGGCGCACCAGGCCCGAGAGGCCAAGCTCCCCCACGAACAGACAGCCATCCAGCCCCTGTTTGGGAATCTGGCCGCTCTCGGCCAGGGTGGCCACGGCAATGGCGAGGTCGAGCCCCGTGCCAGACTTTTTGAGCGAGGCGGGCGCGAGGTTGATAGTGACATTGAGGCGCGGCAGGTCAAAGCCAGATTCCTTGAAGCCGCACCTGATGCGGTGCTTGGCCTCGAGCACCGAGCCGTCCGGCATGCCCACGATGGTCATGCCGGGGATGCCGCCCGAAAGGTCCACCTCCACGCTGACATGCTCTGCCTGCACGCCGTGCAACGTGGCGGCGTGCACCGTGAAGGCGCTCATCAGTCGTCCATCCAGACGCCCTTGACGTAATGCATGTGCGCAAGGCCGTCGGGCGCGAGCGTGATGCCGGCCGCGTCCAGCCGTACATGGAGCATCTCGGGGTGAAGGGCCAGGTAGAAGGCCGCCATGCCCATGTACCTGCGGCGCTTCTCGGCGTCCACCGCCACCTCGGGCATGAGGTCGCGGGTGGAATGGGAAACCCTCGTCTTCACCTCCACGAAGACGAGCTCGCCGTCCTCGGCGGCGATGATGTCGGCCTCGCCGAACTTGCAGCGCCAGTTTCGCTCGAGCACCTCATAGCCGTGGGACTCGAGCCATATGCAGCAGATATGCTCGCCAAAACGACCCACCTCGTGAGGAGTCAGGTCCTCGAAGGCGACCTCGGTCTCGTCCATTGCGTTCCTTCCCTCAAAGCCTACTTTGGGGAAGTGTCGCGCGCGGACCTGACATGTTTGGGTGCTGTGCCTAACGCAAACCTGACACCCCAGCTAGAAGAGCCGCCCTTGTTCCAAGAAATTTTGGCAGAAGCTCGCGCGGTGGATGGGACTGAGGCCGCGCTCGCGAATTGCCTCGATATGCTCGGGCGATGCGTAGCCCTTGGACTCGGCCAGGTGGTAGCCCGGATACTGGGCGTCGAGCTCCACCATCAAATCGTCACGGGTGACCTTCGCGACGATGCTGGC
>CAVHKV010000029.1:0-2830 GCA_963636635.1 uncultured Bacteroidales bacterium | reverse complement strand
GCCTCGTTCAGGGTCGCGCAGATCTCTGCGGCGGTTGCGGGGTATGTGGAGCGTTTTGCCATCGTGGGCCCTTCTTACAAGAAAAGGGCCGCCCCGCCAAGCGGAACGGCCCAACCAAGCGAAACCGGAGTTAGTCGCGCTTCTCGCGGATGCGGGCGGCCTTGCCCACGCGATCGCGGAGGTAGTAAAGCTTGGAGCGGTGCACGTCGCCGTGACGCACGACCTCGAGCTTGGCGATCTTGGGCGAGTGAAGCGGGAAGGTGCGCTCGACGCCGACGCCGAAGGAGATCTTGCGGACGGTGAAGGTCTCACGGGAGGAGCCACCGCTCAGACGGATGACGTCGCCCTGGAAGACCTGGATGCGCTCGCGGTCGCCTTCCTTAATGCGGTAGTGCACCTTGACGTTGTCGCCGATGAGAACCGTGGGGATGTCCTCACGGATCTGCTGACGCTCAATGGCGCGAATGTAGTCCATCTTTCTTCCTTTTCTCTTTTTGCCCAGAGGTACGACGCCCTGTGCGAGGTACGTGGGGTTTACACACAAGCGAAAAGTATAGCGAAGCAAATGGAGCGGGGCAACGACAAATTAGCGTCTCCACGCACGCGGGATGAAGTGGCCCTGGTAGTCCCGGATGGCGTAGCGGTCCGTCATGCCCGAGATGTAGTCTGCCACCTGCACCTGCGGTTTGTCCGCGTCGTGCACCCTATACTCCGACGGCACCTCGTCCAGGTGGCCGATGTAGTACATGAAGAGCTCCTCCACAAGGCGGTTGGCCTTGGGCTCCTCCACCTTGGCGTCGCTTTGTGTGTACACGTTGGTGTAGAGCCAGCTGCGCAGGTCCATCATGGCCTCCCACACGGGCTGGCTCATCGCGATGTCGCCGGTCTCGGCGCTTGTGCCCACAAGGTCACGGACCATGGTGGAGATGCGCTTGGAGACCGTGTTCCCCAGGCAGGCGCAGGCCTCGCGCGGGAGGTCGGCCTCGGTGAGGATCCCTGCGCGCTCGGCGTCCTGCACGTCGTGGCTCACATAGGCGATGCGGTCCGCGATGGCCACGATGCGCCCCTCGAGCGTGGCGGCGCGTTGGCTGCCCGTGTGGCAGATGATGCCGTCCACCACCTCGCGCGTGAGGTTGAGGCCGCGGCCCTCCTTCTCGAGCAAATCAACCACGCGGGCGCTCTGCTCGTTGTGGCGGAAGAGGCGCTTGCCCTCCTCGGAGCTGGGGTCGATGCCGCCCCACAGCGAGAGGGCACGCGAGAGCGCTCCCTCCCCCGTGTGGCCGAAGGGCGTATGCCCAAGGTCATGGCCCAAGGCGATGGCCTCGGTGAGGTCCTCATTCAGGCGCAAGGAACGCGCGATGCTGCGGGAGATCTGCGATACCTCGAGCGTGTGGGTGAGGCGCGTGCGGTAGTGGTCCCCCTCGGGCGCCAGGAACACCTGCGTCTTGTGGGAGAGCCGGCGGAAGGCCTTGCAATGGATGATGCGGTCGCGGTCGCGCTGGTAGCAGGTGCGCAGCGGGTCGGGCTCCTCGGGGCGAAGACGGCCCGAGGAGGCGTCGGAAAAGGCCGCGAGCGGCGAGAGCATCTCGTGCTCACGCCGCTCGGCATCGGTTCTCGAAATTATGTCGTTCGAGCAGCCCATCTACTCGCTCTCGATCCTCGCGACGATGTCGCTGCAGAGCTCCTCGACCGTGAGCTCGCTGGTCTTGAGGCACTCGCAGCACAGCTCCTCGATCTTGGCGGCGGCATAGGCCTGCTCGTTCTCCACTCGCTCGAGGAGGTCGCTGTCCTGCTCCTCGCTAGAGCGCAGGCGCGCCTTCATGATGCCCTCGTCGGAGTTCATGAGGCCAAAGACGCGGTTCTTGGGCACGGAGGCGAGCTCGGCGGGAATCTCGGAACCCGGGTCGAGCGAGACGCTGGCCACCTTGTAGCCAAGGAAGCTCAGCTTCATGGCCAGCGGGCTCTTGGCCGAGCCCGTGATGCCCACGAGCACCACGTCTGCCTCGGGAAGATCCTGCGGGTTCTTGCCCTCGTCGTGGTCAATGAAGAAGTCCATGGCCTCCATGCGGCGCAGGTAGCGCGAATCCACCACGTGGTGGGCGCGGGCCTGGTTCTTGGGCTTCTCGCCCGTAAGGCCGGCGAGCAGCTGCACCACGGGACCCAGGATGTCCACCGAAAGCACGCCGCGGGCGTTCAGGCTGCTCCTGACGTCCCTGCGAAGCACGGGGTCGACGATGGAGTGGAACACGGCCGTGGAGGTGAACTCCTCGTCGTGCTCGTTGAGGTATTCCTCGACCTCCTGGGCGCTCTCGATCTGGGAAAGCCTCACGACGTGCACGACGCCGTCGCTGAACTGCGCGGCGGCCGAGAGCACGACGCTGTTGGCGGACTCGCCGAGCGAGTCGGAGACGACGAAGACGGTGGCGTGCTCCTCGAGCAGGCTCTCGCCAAACTTGTCAAACGTTACCTTCACGTAAACCCCCTTTAGCTACGTAAACATCCCATTCATCCTAGGCAAGGCGCCGCCCGCCGAGCCTTTCGCATCGGTGGGCGGCGCCTACGGCCGTTTTACTTACGGGCGAGCTCGCCGATGTTGGCCACGCCGGAGAACAGGCCCACGAGGGCGTTCAGCAGGCGCAGGCGGTTCTCGCGAAGGGCGCTGTCCTCGTCCATGACCATGACGTCCGCGAAGAAGGCGTCGATGGGCTCGCGCAGGGCGGCCAGCGCGTCGATGACGGCGGCCATGTCCTTGGCCTCGAGCGCGGAGGCGACCTTTTCGACGGCCTGCTCCACAGCATCGTTCAGAGCCTTCTCGGACTCGCCCATGAGC
>CAVHKV010000028.1:0-7826 GCA_963636635.1 uncultured Bacteroidales bacterium | reverse complement strand
GGTAAGCCATGCAGCCCATCTCCGTTCTCATAGACGAGCAGCTCGAGGGCGCCGGGTGCGTCCTCTCCAAGGCCGGCCACATCGACGAGCCCTCCTACGAGCTCGGCGGCCGCGAGTTTAAGCTGCCCGGGGGAATCGACTACGACCTGGTGCTCACCAACGCCGGCGAGGGCATCCTTGCCTCCGGCATGGTGCGCGCCCACGTGGTGGGCACCTGCGACCGCTGCCTGGAGGAGGCCGAGTTCGACATCGCCTCCGAGGTTGACGAGTACTTCCTGTTCGAGGCCCCGGCCGAGGAGGAGCTCTCCGACGACGAGGACGAGGTGGACTTCTCGCTCGTGGGCGAGGACAACACCATCGACCTCGCCGAGCCCATCATGGCCGCCATCATCATGGAGACGCCCTACGTGGTGCTGTGCAGCGAGGACTGCAAGGGCCTGTGCCCCACCTGCGGCGCCAACCTCAACGAGGGCGACTGCGGCTGCGCGGCCAAGCGCGCCGAGCAGGCCGCCAAAGAAGGTCCCTTCGCGGCGTTGGCCAACCTCAAGCTTGGGGATGGCGAGTAGGGGGATTTCGTCGTTCATTTGTGGTCGGCAAGCCGATTTGCACTAAATGATGTGTATCTCTGGTGCTTGCCGCTCAATTCGTGCTATAGTTTCAGTTCGTCTGTGATAGACCGTCGCGTGCGGTGCGGCGTGAGATTCGTAAGAGAGGTCAACAATGGCAGTACCCAAGCAGAAGAAGGGTCGCGGCGCGACCCACACCCGTCGCTCGGCCAACAGCAAGCTCGCTTTGCCTGCTCGCTCCACGTGCCCCCAGTGCGGCGCCGTGAAGCTCCCGCACCGCGTGTGCCCGAGCTGTGGCTACTACAACGGCCGTCAGGTCATCGTCACCGAGTAGCCGCCACATCATATGAGTGGCCAGAAGGCCGGCCCGCCTGGGTCGGCCTTTTTTGTAGACGCCGGGCTGCGTCTTGTCGCTGGGGCGCACGTGCCCAATCGGGGTGCGTGTCCAACCGGAGTACGCCCGCCTAGCCTGGGGTGCGAGAGCCCCATCGGGTACGCAAGTCCAACTGGGGTACGCAAGCCCAATCGTGGTACGCGGGCCCAATTGGGGTACGCAATCCCAATCGTGGTACGCAGGCCCAACTGGGGTACGCAAGCCCAACTTGGCACGCCTGCCCAACCGAGGTGACCGCGCCCAACTTGGGGCGCGCCCAAACGTCCGGCAAATCATGAGAGGAGCGCACGGTGGTACGAGTGGTTGTTGACGCCATGGGCGGAGACGAGCCGGCCGAGGTCGTGCTCGAGGGCATCAAGCGCGCGCTTGCGGCGGATGCGGACCTCGAGGTCGTCGTCGCCGGCCCCGAAGACGTCGTTGTCCCGTTCTGCGCCAAGAACGCCCGCGCCGAGGCCCTCGTCTGCACCGAGGTCATCGGCATGGGCGAGCACCCCACCCAGGCCGTCCGTAAGAAGAAGGACTCCACCATCGTCGCCGGCTGCCGTGCCGTGCGCAAAGGGGAGGCCGACGCCTTCTTCTCCGCCGGCTCCACGGGCGCAATCTTGGCCGCCGGCACGCTGGTGGTGGGCCGCGTCAAGGGCGTGAGCCGCGCTGCCATCGCCACCGCCATGCCCGGCCTCGACGGCCACATGACGACCTTCTTGGACATGGGCGCCAACGCCGACTGCACCACCGAGATGATCGTGCAGTTCGCCCGCATGGGATGCGCCTACTCCCACATCGTCCTTGGCGTGGAGAAGCCCAGCGTGGGACTTCTCAACAACGGCACCGAGGAGACCAAGGGCTCCCAAGCTGCGCTCGAGCGCCACGAGGCGCTCGCTGCGGCCGCAGACATCAACTTCGCCGGAAACTGCGAGGGCCGCGACATCCTCACCGGCCCCTACGACGTCATCGTGACCGACGGCTTCACGGGCAACGTGGCCGTGAAGACCGTGGAGGGCACGGCCAAGTTCATCGTGGGCGCCCTCAAGGCAGAGGCCGCCAAGAGCAAGAAGGTGGCCGTGGGAGCGCTCATGGTCAAGCCCGCCCTCAAGGGCGTGGCCGAGCTGCTGTCGGGCGACCGGTACGGCGGCGCCGCGCTTCTCGGCCTCAAGGCGCCGGTGCTCGTGGGTCACGGCGCCACCAACCCCGAGGCCATCATGAACGGCACGCTCACGGCCGCAAACTGTGTGCGCCAGGACCTTTGTGGCAAGCTCGCCGCCGCCGTGGCCCCCACGAACTAGGCCCAGAGGCTACAATCAAAAGATGTGTGTGCGGCACCTGTCCCACGGGTGCCGCAGTCGTATAGAGCCGAGCCAGAAACGGGGGAGCGCATGGCCCACAGCGCTGCCAAGCAAGCCAAGGAGCGTATTGCCCACATCGAGGGGATCTGCGGTTACAAGTTCAAGAACCGCGGCCTTGTGACCTCAGCCATCACGCATCCCAGCGCCGTGGAGGGCCTGCCGGTCTCGGCCTCCTACGAGCGCCTCGAGTTCCTCGGCGACTCCATCCTCGGCGGCATCGTGGCCAAGGACCTCTTCGAGCGCTTCCCCGACATGGACGAGGGCGAGCTCACGCGCCTCAAGATCTCGCTCGTCTCGGGCAAGACCCTCTCCGCCGTGGCCGACACCCTGGGCATCGGCGACTGCATCGTCTTCGGCGAGTCCGAGAAGGGCACGGGCGCGCGCGGCATGCACTCCGCGCTCGAGAACGTCTACGAGTCCGTCGTGGGCGCCCTCTACTTGGACGCCGGCTACGAGACCGCCCATCGCTTCGTGCAGGAGACGCTCGGCCCCCACATGGTGCCCGAGCTGGCCGAGCGCCCGGTGAGCCCCAAGAGCCGCCTGCAAGAGATAACCCAGCGCGAGCTGCGTTGCGCCCCCGAATACAAGCTCGAGGGCGAGAGTGGCCCCGCGCACAGCCCCACCTTCACCTCCGTCGTGCTCGTTGACGGCAAGCGCAAGGGCCGCGGCTCCGGCTCCTCCAAGAAGGAGGCAGAGAGCGCCGCGGCGGCCGATGCCATCAAGCGTCTGGGCGAGGAGGGCGTCAATTGTTCCTAAAGTCCCTCACGCTCAAGGGCTTCAAGTCCTTCGCGGACCGCACGCACATGGTGTTCGACCCGGGACTCACCGTGGTGGTGGGCCCCAACGGCTCTGGCAAGAGCAACGTCAGCGACGCCATCCTGTGGGTGCTGGGCGAGCAGAGCGCCAAGATGCTGCGCGGCCAGGCCATGGAGGACGTGGTCTTCTCCGGCTCGAGCGCGCGCAAGCCCGTCAGCGTGGCCGAGGTCACCCTCGTGCTGGACAACACCGACCACACGCTGCCGGTTGAGTTCTCCGAGGTGGGCATCACCCGCCGCATGTACCGCTCCGGCGAGTCCGAGTACCTCATCAACGGTTCGCCCGCCCGTCTCATGGACATCCAGGACATCCTGCACGATTCGGGCCTGGGCAAGGACACCCACTCCATCATCTCCCAGGGCAAGCTCGACTCCATCCTCTCGAGCCGCCCGGAGGAGCGCCGTGTGCTCATCGAGGAGGCGGCCGGCATCTCCAAGCACCGTCGCCGCAAGGAGCGCAGCCTGCGCAAGCTCGCCGACATGGACAAGAACCTCGTGCGCGCCCGCGACGTCGCGCGCGAGATGAACCGCCAGCTGCGCCCGCTCGAGCGCCAGGTTGACCGCGCCAAGCGCTTCAACGAGCTCGACGCGCGCCTCTCCGAGCTCACCTGCCAGCTTGCCGTGGACGACGTGCGCCGCCTGCAGCGCCAGTGGGGCCAGCTCGAGGCCAAGGCCAAGGAGGCCGCCGCGGCCGTTGAGCTCGCGCAGTTCCGCGCCGACGAGAAGAGCCGCGAGCTCGAGAAGCTCCAGAGCCTGCTTGAGCAGAAGGGCCTGTTCGTAGGCGACCTGGGCGAGCAGCGCCGCCGTTGCTCCGACATCCTCGGCCGCCTCGAGAGCGACATGCGCCTGTTGGAGGAAAAGGGCCGCAACATGGTGGACCGCCTTTCCGAGACGCGCCTCACGCTCTCCCAGCTCGAGCGCCAGCGCAGCGAGGCCGCAGGCGAGCTCGAGCGCGTGAGCGCCAACCTTGAGGAGACGCGCAGCGCTACCGACAAGCTCGCCGCCGACGTCTCGCGCCTGGAGCCCGCCGCCAAGCAGGCCACCGCCGCGCGCCGCGAGGCCTCCGCCGAGCAGAACCGCCTCACCACCGAGCAGCGCGACTGCCAGCGAAAGCTCGACCAGGCCACGCTCGAGCACGCCAAGCTCACCGACGAGATAAGCAACGCCGAGGTGGAGGACCAGATGTTCGCCTCCCGCCTCGCCCAGATAGACGAGCAGGTGGAGACCGCCACCGCCGCCCTCAACAGCCGCCGCGAGCGCGCCGGCGAGCTTGCCGTGCAGCTCGAGGAGGCCCAGGCGGCCGCCGACGCCGCGCAGGCCGCCATCTCCGAGCGCGCCGCCGAGCGCGACGCGGCACGTGCCGCCGCAGACGCCGCCCGCCGCGAGCTCGACGCTGCGCGCAGCGAGCTCGCCCAGGCAAAGGCGACCCTCAACGCCCTGCGCGGGGTGGACGCCAACCTTGCCGCGGGCGCCGGCACGCTCGAGGGCCGCGTGCTCGCCGACGGCTCGCTGGCCTCGCTCGTGCGCTGCCGCCTGGCAGACGCCGTGAGCGCCCCCGCCGAGCTGGACTCCCTTGTGGAGCGCCTGCTGGGCGAGACCCTGTCGGCCCCCGTGGTGGCCACGGGAGACGAGGTCGCCCGCCTCATGGACGCCGCCGTGGCCGCGAGCGGCGCCGAGGGCTCGCTCACGGTGCTCTCCTTGGCCGAAAGCGCCCCGGTCGCCCAAGACGGCGCGGGTACGCGCCTCGTAGACCAGCTGAGCGTCACCGACGAGGCCCGCGGCCTGGTGGAGCGCCTGCTGGGAGACGTCTTCGTGGTGGAGACGCCCGAGCAGGCGGTTGCCGCACACGCCGCCAACCTGAGCCTTACCTACGTCACCGCCACCGGCGTGGTGGCCTTGCCCGACGGCCGCACCCAGGCCGGCGCCAGCGCCGGCAACGCCGCCGGCACCCTTGCGCGCAAGCGCCGCGTGGCCGAGCTCGAGGAGGGCATGGGCGCCCTAGAGCAGACCGTCTCCGAGGGAGAGGCCGCGCTGGCCTCCGCGAACTCCGCCGCAGACGCCGCGGCCCAGGCCCTCTCCGAGGCCAGGGACAGCGCCGGCGACGCCAACGGCACCCTCAGCGGCCTGCGCGGCGAGCAGTCCTCGCTCACCTCCGAGATAGGCCGTCTCGAGTCCCAGGTGAGCCGTGCCGCCGACGAGCGCGCCCAGGTGAGCGCCAAGCGCGAGAAGTGCGCCAAGCGCTCCGAGGAGGCGCGCCCGCGCCTGGCCTCGCTCAAGCAGCAGATGGACGAGGCCAAGGCCCGCCTCACCGAACTCAACCACGAGCTCGAGCAGGCGAGCGCACGGCGCCGCGAGGCGTCGCGCGCCGAGGACGACGCCGCCAAGAAGGCCGCCGACGCACGCCTCGACCTCGCCACCAGCCGCGAGCGCCTGCGCCACCTCACCCAGCGCGAGGGCGAGCTCTCGGGCCGCATCTCCGAGCTCGAGCAGCGCATGAGCACCGCCGAGGAGTCCACCCGTTCGCTCGAGGTCCTGCGCCTGCGCGTGGACCCGCTGCACGAGCGCTACGAGCAGATCCACGAGGTCTGCCAGACCTGGGCCGAGCGCCTGCGTGACCGCGCGAGCCTGGCCGAGGCCGACTCGGACTCCCTCAAGAAGACCATCGGCGACGCCAAGCAGCAGGTGGCGGACGCCAACGCCGCGCTCGAGGCCGCCCGCTCCTCGCAAAACGACGTCAAGGTGGAGAGCGCCCAGCTCGAGGTGCGCGTGGAGCAAGCCGTCGCCGCCATCACGGCCGACGGGCGTCACGTGCTCGAGGAGGCGCTCCACATGCCCGAGCCCGACGACCGCCCGGCCGCCGAGCGCGAGGTCGCCAACCTCCGCCGCCAGATCGAGAACCTGGGACCCGTGAACCAGGTGGCCATGGACGAGTACACCAAGCTCAAGGAGCGCTCGGACTACATCGCCGCCCAGCTCGCAGACCTCGAGAGCGCCCGCAGTGCCCTCACCAAGATTACGGCCGCCATCGACCGCAAGATGCGCCGCCAGTTCCTCTCGACCTTCGAGGCCGTCAACGCCAACTTCGTCGAGGTCTTCTCCATGCTCTTCCCGGGCGGCAAGGCCCACCTCGAGATGACCGACCCCGACCACCCGGCCGAGACCGGCATCGAGGTCATCGCCCAGCCGAGGGGCAAACGCATCGCCAAGATGACGCTCATGAGCGGCGGCGAGAAGTCGCTCGTGGCGCTGGCGCTGCTCTTTGCCGTCTACCGCACGCGCACCGTGCCCTTCTACGTCTTCGACGAGGTGGAGGCGGCGCTTGACGACGCCAACCTCGACAAGCTGCTGGATGCCATCGAGCAGCTCAAGGAGACCACGCAGCTCATCGTCATCTCGCACCAGAGGCGCACCATGGAGCAGGCCGACGTCCTCTACGGCGTCTCCATGCAGGCCGACGGCGTCAGTCATGTCATATCCCAGCGGCTCGACCGCGCAACAGGAAAGGTGGTCGACGCCTAATGGGCTTCACCGATCGCTTGAAGAAGGGCCTCGAGAAGTCTCGTGAGGCCCTGAACGAAATCTTCTACATGGGCGGCGAGGTTGACGAGCAGTTCTGGGAAGACCTCGAGGACACCCTCGTCATGGGCGACATCGGCCCCGAGCTCGCCATGAACGTCACCGACGACCTTCGCGAGCTCTCCGCCAAGAAGGGCCTGCGCACCGCCCCTCAGATGCGCGAGGCCCTGGCCCAGCGCCTCTCCGAGGCCTTCGCCACCTCCGAGCGCGACCCCTTCACCGACACGCCGAGCTGCGTCTTGTTCGTGGGCATCAACGGCGCCGGCAAGACCACCACGGTGGGCAAGCTCGCCGCGGCCTCCAAGGCCAGCGGCACGGCCACCCTCATCGGCGGCGCCGACACCTTCCGCGCCGCCGCCATCGAGCAGCTGCAGGTCTGGGGCGAGCGCGCCGGCGTGCGCGTGGTCACCCGCGAGCGCGGCGCCGACCCGGCGAGCGTCTGCTACGACGTGGTGGAGACCGCCGAGAAGGAGAACACCGGCCTTTTGCTCATCGACACGGCCGGCCGCCTGCACACCTCGCCCGAGCTCATGCGCGAGCTTGCCAAGGTGGTCAACGTCACCCGCAAACGCGCCAACATGCCCGTGACCGTGGTGCTCGTGGTGGACGCCACCACCGGCCAGAACGGCCTTGCTCAGGCGCGTGAGTTCAACGACGCTCTGGACCTCGACGGCCTCATCGTCACCAAGCTCGACGGCACCTCCAAGGGCGGCATCGCCATCTCCATCTCCAGCCAGCTTTCCCTGCCCATCTACCGCATCGGCGTGGGCGAGGGGGTCGACGACCTGCAGTCCTTTGACGCCCTCGAGTTCTGCCGCGCGCTGGTGGGGGAGACCATCTAGCCTCTCTAGCTGCGATTTATTGCGCGAGCGGCGCTGGTTTGCAGACCGCGCGCCACGCCAGCCGCCGTGCCTGCGGCGTCGCGTCGCCTGCGATGGCGCGGGAGCGCGAGGCCCAAGTTCGCAAGCTTGGGCGCCCCATCCCAAACCTAGCCGCCTTCCGACCTTATCCACTGAACCCAAGGAGCCGTGATGTTCGACAACCTCTCCGACCGCCTCACAGACACCTTTGACAAGCTGCGCGGCAAGGGCCGCCTCACCGAGGACGACATCAACGTCGCCATGCGCGAGAT
>CAVHKV010000027.1:0-5941 GCA_963636635.1 uncultured Bacteroidales bacterium | reverse complement strand
TAGGGTAGCCCCACTGATAGAGGCGCGGACGAGAGGAAGCGCGGGCGAGCCGGCAGGCGCAGACCCCCGCGGAGGCGAGTCCGCCGAACTCGGACGCCGGGCACGGCGCAGCCGGGTGGGCCGGCGGGGGAGACCCGTCGGACTGTCTGCAGTGGCCGCGCCCGCGGCCCACCATCCCTGCAGGAGCGCTATCGATTGGAGCCGCATGAGCGCGCCGCACGAGCACCCCACGCCGTCGCAGACGGCAACGCAGGCGAGCGTCACCTCGCCCGCCGACCTCGCAAATCTTCCCAACCAGGGCTATGACCTCAAGGTTCCCTTCGCATCCAAGGAGACCCTCGAGCGCCTGTGCGAGCAGTTCCCCACGCCCTTCCACCTCTACGACGAGGCGGGCATCCGCAAGAACATGGAGGCCGTGCGCGCGGCCTTTGCCTGGAACCCGGGCTTTCGCGAGTACTTTGCGGTGAAGGCCAACCCCAACCCCGCGCTCATCAAGATTTTGTCGGAGTACGGCTGCGGCTGCGACTGCTCCAGCTACACCGAGCTCATGATTTCCGAGGCCCTGGGCATCACGGGCGAGCACATCATGTTCTCGTCCAACGACACGCCCGCGCCCGACTTTGCCAAGGCGGCCGAGCTGGGGGCCATCGTCAACTTTGACGACATCAGCCACATCGAGTTCTATGAGAAGGTGGCCGGCCCCATCCCCAAGACCGTGAGCTGCCGCTTCAATCCCGGCGGCTTCTTTGAGCTGGCCAACGGCATCATGGACAACCCCGGCGACTCCAAGTACGGCATGACCACCGAGCAGCTCTTCGAGGCCTTCTCCATGCTCAAGGCCAAGGGCGCCGAGGAGTTTGGCATCCACGCCTTCCTGGCGAGCAACACCGTCACCAACGAGTACTACCCCGAGCTCGCGCGCATCCTGTTCAAGCTCGCGGTTGACCTGCAGGAGAAGACCGGCGCGCACGTCGCCTTCATCAACCTGTCCGGCGGTGTGGGCGTGCCCTACCTGCCCGGCCAGGCCGGCAACGACATCTCCGTGATTGGCGAGGGCGTCCACGCGGCCTATGACGAGATCCTCGTGCCGGCCGGCATGGGCGACGTGGCCATATACACCGAGATGGGGCGCTTCATGCTGGCCCCCTACGGCTGCGTGGTCACGCGCGCCATCCACGAGAAGCGCATCTACAAGGACTACGTCGGCGTGGACGCGAGCGCCGTGGACCTCATCCGCCCGGCGATGTACGGCGCCTACCACCACGTGAGCGTGGTGGGCCAACCGACAGGCCCCGACAAGACCCGCGCGGCGGCCACCCGCACCTACGACGTCACGGGCAACCTCTGCGAGAACAGCGACAAGTTCGCCCGCGACCGCGCCCTGCCGCCGGTTGAGGCGGGCGATCTGCTCGTCATTCACGACTCGGGCGCCCACGGCTATTCGATGGGCTACAACTACAACGGACGCCTGCGTGCGGCCGAGGTTCTGCTGCGCGCGGACGGCACGGGAGAGCTCATCCGCCGCGCCGAGCGCCCGAGCGACTACTTCGCCACGTTCAGCGTGCTGCCCGATGTGTTCGAGAAGCTAACTGCCGAAGCTGAGGGGCTAGACGGCATCAAATAGCTGGGGTTTATTGGCCGGCTCGCATGCGGGCGAGGCCGCCTCAGGCGCCGCCGCCGTCTTGTCAAGGTGGCCCTGCGGCAAACCGCGTCATGCAGTCATACACAAGCCGCCCGTGCGGCAAGGCAAGGAGAAGGATATGGACGTTCGTAACCTCGAGGGCTCCATCGTGGCCCTCGTCACCCCGTTTCACGAGGACGGTTCGGTCAACTTCGAGCAGCTCGAGCGCCTGCTCGAGTTCCACGTGGAGAACGGCACCGACGGCATCCTGGTGCTGGGCACCACCGGCGAGTCCGCGACCATGACCGACGAGGAAGACGCCTCCGTGGTGAAGTTCGCCGTGGAGCACGTGGCCGGCCGCGTGCCGGTGATCGCCGGCTCGGGCTCCAACTGCACCGCCGTGCAGACGCGCAAGAGCCTCGAGTACCAGGAGCTGGGCGCCGACGGCCTGCTCATCATCTCGCCCTACTACAACAAGTCCAACGAAGAGGGCATCTACCAGCACCTCAAGCACACGGCCGACGCCGTGGACATCCCCTGCATCCTCTACAACATCCCCGGCCGCACGGGCTGCTCCATCTCCGTGCGCAACGTGGAGCGCCTGGCCGCCCACCCCAACGTGATGGGCATGAAGGAGGCCAGCGGCAACATGGCCTATGCGGCCAGCATCGCCCACTGCATCTCGAGCGACTTCCGCCTGTACTCCGGCGAGGACGCCCTCACCGTGCCGATGATGGCGCTGGGCGGCTCGGGCACCGTGAGCGTGTGGGCCGACGTGCAGCCGGCCCTCGTGCACGAGATGTGCCGCGCCTACCTGGACGGCGACGCCGCGCGCGCCACCAAGATCCAGGTGGAGGGCCAGCCGCTCATCTCGGCCCTCTTTGGCGAGGTCAACCCCATTCCCGTGAAGGAGGCGCTGGCGCAGATGGGCCTCATCGACGCCAACTACCGCCTGCCGCTCTATCCCATGAGCGAGGGCCCCAAGGCCAAGCTCGTCGAGGCTATGAAGGGGGCTGGCATCCTTGGCTAACGAGAACTGCTGCGCCGCCGCGCCCGTCCGCATCGCCATCATGGGCGAGGGCCGCATGGGCTCTCTCATCCGCTCCACGGCCGAGGCCATGGTGGGGCAGGACGGCTCGCCCGTCTTTGAGGTGGTGGCCCAGATCGGCTTTGACCTCACGGCCGCCGAGGCTGCGCCCGCGGCCGACGTCCTCATCGACTTCTCCAACGTGGTGACGCTGCCGGCCGTGGCCGCCTACGTGCGCCGCACCGGCGCCGCCCTGGTGAGCGGCACCACCGGCTACACCGACGAGCAGATGGACGAGCTGCGCGCGCTTGCCGAGGGTTGCGCCGTGCTGCACTCGGGCAACTACTCGCTGGGCATCGCCGCGCTGCGCCACGCCACGGCGCTTGCCGCCCGCGAGCTCTCTGGCTTTGACGTGGAGATTGTCGAGACGCACCACAACCAGAAGGTGGACGCGCCCAGCGGCACCGCCAAGCTGCTGCTCGATGCCGTGGTCGCCACCGAGGCCGAGGAGGGGCGCGGCCAGTACGCGCCCGTCTACGGCCGCGAGGGCATGGTGGGCAAGCGTAGCCCGCACGAGGTGGGCGTGCACTCGCTGCGCGGCGGCACGGTGGCCGGCGTCCACACGGTGAGCTTCTTTGGCTCCGACGAGGAGGTCAGCCTCACGCACCGCGCCACGAGCCGCCAGATCTTCGTGAACGGCGCCCTGGCCGCCGCCCGCAAGATGGCCGGCCGCGAGCCCGGCTTCTACGACTTCGACACGGTGATGTTCGGGTAGGACGTGGGGCTGGCGCCAGGCGGCCGGCGCGCTTGGCCGCCGCTGTTTTGGCTGGTTGGTCGCGAGGCTTGTGTGGCCGGCCGCTCGCACGCGCCTTTGAGCTGCGCTTATGTGCTTGCCCAAGGTTGCCTTGCGTGCCTGGCGATGTCGTTGGCGCGCGGGGTTCGCCATGAGGCGAGAAACGCGGCGCCGCTTGCGTACCTTTTCATCTGCGTGACATGGGCGAGGGCGGCCCTCAGCACGGGGCCGCCCTCGCTTACAATGCAGCGCGGCAAATCGCTTGAGTAATCGAGTACCGACTAGAGAGGAAGCGCCGAATGGACGCTCAGGAAATCATCAACTACATCGCCACGGCCCCCAAGAAGACGCCGGTGAAGGTCTACGTCCGCGAGGCCGAGGGCGCCAGCGTGAACTATGGCGAGGCCAAGGTCTTCGGCACCCCCGAGGGCCGCGTGGTCTTTGGCGACTGGGCCGAGCTCGAGGGCGTCCTTGCGGTCGCCAGTGAGTCCGGCGCCGTCGTGGACTACGTGGTGGAGAACGACGGCCGCAACACCGGCGTGCCGCTGCTCGACAAGAAGGGCGTCCACGCCCGCATCGAGCCGGGCGCCATCATCCGCGACAAGGTGGAGATTGGCGACAACGCCGTCATCATGATGGGCGCCGTCATCAACATCGGCTCGGTCATCGGCGAGGGCACCATGATCGACATGGGCGCCGTCCTGGGCGGCCGCGCCACCGTGGGCAAGCACTGCCACATCGGCGCCGGCACCGTGCTTGCCGGCGTGGTCGAGCCTGCGAGCGCCACGCCCGTCATCATCGAGGACGACGTCCTCATCGGCGCCAACGCCGTGGTGCTCGAGGGCGTGCGCGTGGGCAAGGGCGCCGTGGTGGCCGCCGGCGCCGTCTGCGTGGAGGACGTGCCGGCCGGCGCCGTGGTTGCCGGCGTGCCCGCCAAGGTCATCAAGCAGGCGAGCGAGGTTGCCGAGGGCAAGGTCTCCCTGGTGGACGCCCTACGCAACCTGTAGGGGAGGCGGACTGCCCGGCGCGCCGCGCATGGGCGTGTCGCGCGCGGTATCGCGTGCGAGCCGGCCAAACTGCGGGCGTTCGAGCTTCCGCCGCCTGGCGCGCTGGCGAGCTCGCGGGCGTTATGTGGCTCGCGCGCGCTTGACGGGATGGTCGCTTCCGCGGACGGGTCGTGTGCGCGAGACTTCGCGCTCACGCAACCAATACATACAAGAAGAGGGGGACGGCCGGTTGGCTGTCCCCCTCGCTTTTTGCGCCAAAGCCTTTCGGCTCCCCGTGGCGCGGGCGTATGCCCAAGGCCGCCGCACCTCTCCGCGTGGTGGCCGCTCATCCGGACGAGCCGGATGGTCCCCAGCTAAAAGCTAGTCCTCGACGATCTCGGTGATGGCGCCGGCCGGGCAAGCCTCCTGGCAGGAGCCGCAGGCAACGCAGGAGTCCTCGTCCTTGACGACGGCGACGTCGGCAATCTCGAGAACGTCACAGGGGCAGGTGTCGGCGCAAACGCCGCAGGCGACGCACTCGTCGGCGTCAATAACAGGATGGGCCATGATGATTCCCTTCTTCGTGTGCTAAAAGCTGCTCAGAAAAGTTAGCCTTAGTTACCAAAAAGTAAGCCTCGGTAACCTCTCTAGCAGCTCCTTTATGGTGAGAATACCAATCGCGGAACCGATTGCAAGGGGCTATTGAAAATTGTTCATTCGTCCCAAATTCGGACCGTTCGCCTAGCTAAATACCATTGCTTCTGGGGTATTTTGTCCGGTTTGCGGGCGTCACGCCCCATGCCTGCGGGGTTGCTGCCGGCACGGTCCTGCGGAACTCTCCCGCTCCGGTTGAAGTGCGCATGAGAGCGCTTGAGTGGCGGCATCTCGTTGCTGCCGATTGACCTTTGGTGCTCGTGCGCTCACAATGCGCCGGTCCCTACGCACCCCCGACACTCACAAAGCGCCGGTCCCTATGCGCCCCCCGAGCTTCTCGCATGGCCGTCTGTCTTCGAAGTCAATCGGAACGCTCCCGCGTCCCTCTCGACGTCGCCCGGCGCGCCCCATCCTCAACCCCTAAAGTGGGCAAAACAAGAAATCTATCGTCAATTGACTTAGATTTTGTATAAGAACGCCACGCAGAGGATATATAGTTACCGATAACAAACGCGCCCGCACAGGCGGGCAGGCCGGTTGGCGAGTGCCTGCTGGCCGGCCAAGCGAGCGTAGGTCCCACGCGGCCTGCGCGCAACAAGAAAGGAACGTGCCAACAATGAGCAAGATTCTCGGCATCGACCTCGGCACCACCAACTCCGCCATGGCAGTCCTGGAGGGCGGCCAGCCCACCATCATCGTGAACGCAGAGGGCGACCGCACCACGCCGTCCGTCGTGGGCTTCCGCGCCGAGGGTGACCGCATCGTCGGCAAGTCGGCCAAGAACCAGGCCGTCACCAACCCGCAGAACACCGTCTTCTCCATCAAGCGCTTCATGGGCCGCAAGTACTCCGAGGTCACCT
>CAVHKV010000026.1:1917-7382 GCA_963636635.1 uncultured Bacteroidales bacterium | reverse complement strand
GCCTGCGCTCGTGTAGCTCGCCTGGCTCTTGGCGGCGTCGAGGGCCTTCTGGGCCTCGTTGACCTTCTGCTTGGCGGAGCGCACGGTGCGTGCGGCCTCGTTCACCGCGCGGTCGAGGTCGTCGTTCTTGATGGTGAAGAGGGTGTCGCCGGCCTTGACCTGCTGGCCGGCCACGACATCGACCGTCTCGATGGTGCCGTCTATCTGGGGCTGGACGATGTTGGAGCTTGCCGGCTCGATGGAGCCGGAGCCGGTGACCTCGGTGGTGAGGGTGCCGGTGTAGGCCGGCTGGGTCACCACCTGCACCTCGTCCGTGGCGGTGTTGCTCTTGACGAGGTTGGAGATGAGGATGCCGGCCACCAGCACCACGACCACGCCGGCGACGATGCCGCGGCGGATGAGCTTCTTGCGGCGGCGCTCGGCGCGCATGGCCTTGAGCTTGGCGTAGGCCTCGCGCTCGGCCTCGTCCATGGAGGCGGTTGGGTCTGCGGCGCCGACGAAGCCCGTGGGCCGGGCGCCCGGAGTGTAGGGGTTGGCTACGTCGGGCGTGGGAGCCATGAAGCTCGTGGGCTGGACGGCGTTGGCGAAGGCGTCGGGCTCCGTGCCGGCCACGCCCGCTGCGCCCGCCGGGTTGTTCGCGTTGGTGCCTGCCGGCTCGCCCGCGCCAACGTCCGCCGGGTTGTTCGAGCCTGTGCTCGCGTCTGCGCCAACGCCCGCCGCGCCCGTGCCAGGCGCCACCTCGTCCGCATCGCTCGCATAGGGGATGGCGGGGACGTCGGGCTGGATGCCCGGCGCATCAAGCGGCTTTAGGCCCTCGATGCCGAAGCGCCCGTCGTGTGCCTCGCTGCCGTGCTTGCCAAATCGCATATCCGCTCCAAGGTTCGGGATACCGTAATTTCAGACAACCTCAAGTTTAGGGCTTTACAGCGCGTCGCACCTCAGTGCCTCCACGAGGTTCTGCGCGTGGCTGCGCCACAGGGCGTAGGCGGCAGATGCCGCAAGCACCACGGCCGCCCCCGCGCAGGCGAGCAGGACGTAGGGCAGAGGCATCGCGATCCCCGTCCCGTCAAAGGAGAGCGACATGGAGTCCCACATGAGCCAGGAGACGCCGGCCGCCAGCACAAGGCCAATCGCAAGGCCGCGCAGCGCGTAGCTCGCGCACTCGTAGACCATCATCTTGGCAAAGGCCGCGTCGCCCATGCCGCAGCTGCGCAGCATCGCAAACTCGCGGGTGCGCAGGATGATGGAGTTCGTGAGCGTGTTGAAGACGTTTGACAGGGCGATGAGCATGGTGATGACGCTGAACAGGACGATGAGGAGCTGTATGAGCCTGGCGGCGTTGAGGCTGCTCTTGGCGCTCTCGGAGAGGTTGTTGACGTAGAAGCCCAGGTCCGGGTTCTTCTCGGCATAGGCCGAGACGGTGTCCTCGAGTTGGCTTGCGGCCCTGGTGCTCTCGTCAACCGAGAGGCACAGCGTCCCTACCTGGGCCGTGAGCAGGCTCTTTCCCGCGGCCGTGCCGTCCGCGACGCCGGCGGCCGAGCCGATGGCGCTTGCCGGCAGGATGACCTGCGGGAAGGCGTAGTTGATGCCAAAGCCGCTGAGGCAGGAGGGAATCTCGGTGGTGACGGCGCCCACCTCGAGGGCCTGCGTGCAGCTGGCTTCGGAGGCGTCGAAGGTCTTGAGGGCCGTGCCGCAGTTCTCGTCCAGGTAGGTGTAGGCGAGCTTGACCTGCCCCTCGGGCGTGGTGAAGGCGCCGTAGAAGCTGAGGTCGCTCTGCTCGTCCGCCCCGGCCAGCTCGGTGCCGTAGAGCGTGATGGTGCCGGCCGAGCCAAGGCCGCCCGTGGTGATGTAGCGCGAGCCGTCGCTGGTGACGTAGGAGTTGATGGCGATGCCGCGCGGGTTTGCGGCGTCGCAGTACTCGTCCTCGGAAAGCCCGAGCTGGGAGACGTAGGCGCGCCAGTCCGCGTCGTCGAGGTAGTAGACGCTGAGGTCGCAGGCCACGCTGCCGTCGTCGGCGACGTTGGAGAGGCGCTTCTCGTCGCTGGTGGCGGCGTCTCCCACAAGCTGGCCCGGCGAGGCCATGAGCGCGCCCTCGTTCTGCGCAAGGAAGGAGCTCGTGTCGGCGCTCACCATGGAGGCAGGGATGCTCGCGGCGATGGAGGTGCTCAGGTGGACGCCTGCCTCGCCCACGCCCTCGATGTCGTCAATCTGGCCGCGCAGCTCGGAAAAGGCCTGCGTGACGTCATCGGAGTCGCTCGCCGAGACCACCGCGTCGGTGCCCTGCGGGTAGGAGCTGTTGGCCGCGGTACCCATGAGCGGCTGCATGTAGGCGTCGAGGCAGCCGCAGGTGACGACGAGCGCCACCGAGACGGCCAGCGAGGTCACCACCACGCGGCTGCGCGAGCCGGAGCGGGTGAGGTTGCGGTGGGCCACCAGGCCCGGCACCCCAAAGAGGGCCTGCGCCACGCGCCCGCCGATGCGGCCGCGGTGGGCCCGGATGCGCACGGAGCCGGCCTGCCGCATGGCGTCCACCGCGCTCGCGCGGCTGGCCTTCACGGCCGGGATGAAGGCGGAGACGAGCAGGGTCACGAGCGACAGCCCGGCGGCGAGCAGCAGCACGCGCCAGTCGAGCGTGAGGGCCACGCTGCCCGAGGTCTCGAGCATGGAGGAGAACTCCTCGCTCATGGCGGCCAGGGTGACGGCCGTGCCGGCGATGCCGAGCAGGATGCCCGCGGGGACGCCCACGACGCCCAGGATGAGGGCCTCCATGAGCACGGACCGGCGCAGCTGGCGCTTGCTGGCGCCGATGCCCGAGAGCAAGCCGAGCTGGCGGGTGCGCTCCGTCACCGAGATGGCGAAGGAGGTGTAGATGAGCGAGACCGAGGCGGCCATCACGACGCCGCAGAGGATGGCGGCCATCTGCCAGAGCGTGATCCAGATGGCGCGGCCGTCGGTGCGGCCCTGGTAGCGCAGCAGGGTGTCGTGCGTCACGGCGACGCTCGGCGTGCCGGTGCCGTTGTAGTTGGTGACGCCGCAGATCTCGTCGTCCCAGCTCTGGATTTGGTCGTAGGTGGGGATGCTCGTGGTGGCAAACGCGAGGATGGCCGCGCCGTCTCCCGCGCCCTGGGCGTCGGTGGCCGCCGTGATGGCGACGCTGCCGGCAGCCGAGCTCATGAGCTCGCCGGAGTAGCCGTAGCTCGCGCCGCTAATGAAGCCCGTGACGGTGTAGGTGCGCTCGGTGACGTCCGCGAGCTCCTCGGTGGAGCCGTCGAACTCGAGCTGGGCGGCCACGTCGGCGCAGGACTGCCGGCTCTGCGCGCCCGAGGCGTCGGTGCGCACGCGCCGTCCCAGGCTGAGCGTCACCTGGCTGCCAAGCTTGATGGCGCCCTCGCAGGAGATGCCGTTGCTCAGCTGCTCCTCGCCCTTGAAGGAGAGCGGCAGGGCAATCTCGTCTTGGTTCGTGGGCAGGCTGCCCTCGGTGAGCGCGGGCAGCATGGCCAGCGCGGTTGCGCCCGTGCCCTTGGTTGCCCAGGCCTCCTGCGTGCCCTTGGTGGCCTGCGGCAGCGTCTTTACGGTGAGGTAGCTGGGGTAGGAGGTGGCGGTGGTGGCCGTGTAAGCCTCGAGGTCGCCGTCCTCGGTCTCCGTTGCCTCGGTGGCGTCGCCGCCTGTGAGCTCCTCGGTCTTGAGAAGGGCGCTGCCGAGCTCGTAGGACACGGCGACGTTGGTGGCGCGCTCGTCGTTTTCGAGGCGGGTGAGCGCGTTGGCGGAAAGCCCGGCAAAGCTCGTCTCCCAGGCGCCCGAGGTCTCCAGCTCGTGCTGCATGATGCCGCCCTCGATGGAGGTGATGGTGGTGAAGATGGCCGTGATGAGCGCGCAGGAAAGCGCGATGCCGATGACGGAGACGATCGTGCGCGCGCGGCTCTTTGAGAGCGTGCGCAGGGTGAAGCGCGTGAGGATGCCCATGGCTAGCACGCCCCCTCGGCGTCGTACGGGGTGCCGGGGCCCATGCCGGCGCGCGGGCCTGCGGGCGCGACGGCATGCCCGGCGGGCGCGGTTGCGGCCACGCTCGTGAAGCCCTTGGTGCCGCGGCGCTCGTCGGAGACGATGCGGCCGTCCTCGATGGCGATGACGCGGTCGGCCGAGAGCGCGATCTGCTCGTCGTGGGTGATGACCACGAGCGTCTGGCCGAGCTGGCGGTTGGATGCGCGCAGCAGCGCCATTATCTCGGCGGAGTTCTTGGAGTCGAGGTTGCCGGTGGGCTCGTCGGCCAAAAGGATGGCCGGGGCGTTCATGAGGGCGCGGCCGATCGCCACGCGCTGCTGCTGGCCGCCGCTGAGCTGGTTGGGCAGGTGCTTCTCGCGCCCGCGCAGGGACAGCGACTCCAGCAGCATGCTAAGGCGCTGCTGGTTGACCTTGCGGCCGTCGAGCAGGACGGGCAGCGTCATGTTCTCCACCACGTCCAGCACGGGGATGAGGTTGAAGAACTGGTAGACGAGGCCCACCTCGCGGCGGCGGAAGATGGCGAGCTGCTCGTTGCTGCGGGCGAAGACGTCCTCGCCGTTCACGCGCACGGTGCCCTCGGTGGGGCGGTCCACGCCGCCCATGAGGTGCATGAGCGTGGACTTGCCCGAGCCCGAGGAACCGATGATGGCCACGAACTCGCCGGCCTCGATGGACAGCGAGACGTCGTTGAGCGCGCACACGGCTTGCTCGCCGGTGCCGTAGACCTTGGTGAGGTGCTCTGCGGTGAGGATGTCCATGACATTCCCTTCGTATGGCGTGGATCTGCTACGACCATACTCGCAACCCCAGCTTGCTTTCAGCTGACCACCCCGTGACAGAAGCGTCACATTGGGGGCTGCTCGGTTTGGGCCGCGGGGGAGTGCCGGGTGCTTCGGGGCCGTCCGCGCCCGAGGGGAGGCATTGCGCGGCGCTCAGACAGTCCTGCTCGCACGGAGGCGACGTTTAGTCGCCTCCGGCTCGTGCGGAACTCGCGGCGCACAACGCCTCCCCTCGTCCGCTGCCGCTTCGCTGGCCGCGGCCGGCGCTTGCGACTTGCGACTCAATCGCATGCAGATTGCTAACCACCCTTGTTTGGGGTTGGGGACCGCATGCCTCTTCGCTTACTGAACCGTCACTGGCGGACGTTTATGTGGCGGCTGATAATGGGAGGGACGTTGAGGGAAGGATTGGCATGCGCATTTTGCTCGTTGAGGATGACCCCATCATTACCAAGGCCCTGGGCGAGCTGCTGTGCGCCGAGGGATACGAGGTCTCTTCCTGCGCCACACAAGACGAGGCCATCAGACTTGCGTGCGATGTCTCCCCGGCTCCTGACCTCGTGCTTCTTGACGTCACACTGGCCCAGGGCAACGGCTTTGCCGTCTGCGGCGCCATCAAGGGGACGCGGCCCTCGCTGCCCGTCATCTTCCTTACGGCCTCGGGCGACGAGTTCAACACCGTCA
>CAVHKV010000026.1:0-1550 GCA_963636635.1 uncultured Bacteroidales bacterium | reverse complement strand
CGTCACCGTTCGCGGCCTCGGCTACAAGAGCTGCGAGGGAGACGGCCCATGCTAGGGCTGCTGCGAAACGACGACGTGCGCCGAACGACCGTCACCTCGTCGCTCGTCACCTTGGCGCTCACCCTTATTGCGGGCATGAGCTGGGGGTTATTGGCTGCGGGCCTCTGCCTTTTGTGCGGTGGCCAGGCAATCTCGCTCTACCTGCGCCTCACGGCCGAGCACCATAGGCGCATCGCCGAGATGGCCCAGCGCGTGGACGCCGCCCTACACGAGGGGCGCTCCGTAAGCCTCTCCGACATGCGCGAGGGCGAGCTGGCCATCCTCGCGAGCGAGGTGGACAAGGCCCTCACGCGCCTGACCATCGCCGGCGAGGACCTCGCCGCCGAGAAGGCCTCGCTTGCCGATTCTCTCGCCGACATCTCTCACCAGCTGCGGACGCCGCTCACCTCGCTCGGCCTCACGCTCGACCTCGCGCGCAAGGAGGCGCAGGCCGCGGGCGACACGCAGGTGCTTGCCCGCCTGCGCCAAAGCGAGCAGCTCCTGGCCCAGGTGCAGTGGCTCGTGGAGGCGCTGCTCAAGCTCGCCCGCATCGACGCCGGCACCGTCACGCTCGCCTGCGAGCGCGTGGACGTGGCCACGCTCGTGCAGGCGGCCGCCTCGCCTTTGGCCATCTCCTACGACCTGGCCGACGTCCGGCTTGAGCAGGACGTGCAGCCGGGTTGCACCTTCATGGGCGACGAGGCCTGGACGCGCGAGGCCCTGGAGAACGTGCTCAAGAACTGCCTGGAGCACACGCCGGCCGGCGGGCGCGTGCGCGTGGAGGCCAGCGAGGACACCGTGGCCTGCCGCATCAGCGTGACCGACACCGGCTCCGGCATCCGCGAGCAGGACCTGCCCCACGTCTTCGAGCGCTTCTACCGCGGCGAGGACACCCAGCCGAGCGAGACCCGCCCGGCCGGCGTCGGCATTGGTCTCTCCCTCGCCCAAAGCCTCATCAGCGCCCAAGACGGCCGCATCACCGCAGCCAACCTCACCGACGAAACCGGTCACACCACCGGCGCCCGCTTCG
Organism: uncultured Bacteroidales bacterium; assembly: GCA_963636635.1. Lineage (GTDB taxonomy): Bacteria > Actinomycetota > Coriobacteriia > Coriobacteriales > Atopobiaceae > Parolsenella. The sequence continues at coordinate 481 of CAVHKV010000026.1, read as the reverse complement.
ACGTCACCTTCTTCAAAGCCACGGTGTAGCTCACGCAGGCGATTTACGTGGGAAACGGCGATTCTGATGGTCGAAAAACCGATTTGGGAACACGCGTGAAGTCAATTAGCGGACTTTCGGAGATTCCCGTTTCGGATAAGTGCAGGTAGTTGATCCGTGCAAGTAGCAAGGATCAACGCATGTAGCCCACAGGCGGTCCAAACAGTGTTCCCAAATCGGTTTTCCGACCAAGAAATGAGCCGTTGCCCACGTAGATTGGCCGCAGCTATGGCCCCGCTCACAGACAGAGCTCTTCGGCCGCGACACTGACCCGGTTGGCATGTAAGAGGGATGCGACCCCAACCCCAAAACAAGGGTGGTTAGCAATCTGCACGCGATTGAGTTGCGACTGGCGCGCGCTGGCCGCGAACCGCGAAGCGGGAGCGGACGAGGGGAGGTGTTGTGCGCCGCGAGTTCCGCACGAGCCGAAGGCCACTTAATG
>CAVHKV010000025.1:3478-13233 GCA_963636635.1 uncultured Bacteroidales bacterium | reverse complement strand
GAGTGGCTTTCCGGCCATAGCGAGGATGGCGGTCCGGCCGGTCCGGCCGCGGGCGCCAACGCGGCTTCCGTATCGGACAAAGATGTCTCCCCGGCTACAGTGGCTGCCGGTGCGGGCCCGGCGGCTGATGCCCCGGCTCTCGCGGGCTCAGCCTCGCCTTCCGCGGGCAACGCCTTGGCTTTCGCCGGCTCAGCCCCTTGCGCGGAGCTTCCCGTCGCATGCGAGGGCGGCGCCCGCGGTGGCGTCACGGCCGGCTCGGACGCGGCGCGAGCTAGCAAGCGGCCCCGCGCCGCCACCCCCACCGCAAACACCACTGGCCAGCAGGCCAAAACCCCAGGGAGCAGCATCATGCGAGAGTTCAAGAAGTCCAGCAAGCTCGACAACGTCCTCTACGACGTCCGTGGCCCCGTCGTTGACGAGGCGGCCCGCATGGAGGCCGAGGGCGAGCGCATCCTCAAGCTCAACATCGGCAACCCGGCGCCGTTCGGCTTCCGCACGCCCGACGAGGTCGTGAAGGACATGCGCCAGCAGCTCACGGAGTGCGAGGGCTACTCCGACTCGCGCGGCCTGTTCTCCGCGCGCAAGGCCATCATGCAGTACGCGCAGGTCAAGAACCTGCCCAACGTGGAGATGGAGAACATCTACACCGGCAACGGCGTCTCCGAGCTCATCCAGCTCGCCATGCACGCCCTGCTCGATGACGGCGACGAGATCCTCATCCCCAGCCCCGACTACCCGCTGTGGACCGCCTGCGCCACGCTCGCCGGCGGCCGCCCCGTCCACTACCTGTGCGACGAGGAGGCCGAGTGGTACCCCGACATTGCCGACATGGAGTCCAAGATCACGAGCCGCACCAAGGCCCTCGTCATCATCAACCCCAACAACCCCACCGGCGCCGTCTACCCGCGCGAGGTCTTGCTCGAGATCGTTGAGGTGGCCCGCCGCCACCAGCTCATGATCTTTGCCGACGAGATCTACGACCGGCTCTGCATGGACGGCGTGGAGCACGTCTCCATCGCTTCGCTCGCGCCCGACCTGCCCTGCGTCACCTTCTCCGGCCTCTCCAAGAGCCACATGATCGCCGGCTTCCGCATTGGCTGGATGGTCCTCTCGGGCAATACTCGCTGCATGAAGGACTTCATGTTCGGCGTCCACATGCTCTCTAACATGCGTCTTTGCTCCAACGTGCCGGCCCAGTCCATCGTGCAGACGGCACTCGGCGGCTACCAGAGCGTGAACACCTACGTGCGTCCGGGCGGCCGCGTCTACGACCAGCGCAACTTTGTGTGGAAGGCCCTGAACGAGATTGACGGCATCACGGCGGTGAAGCCCAAGGCGGCCTTCTACATCTTCCCGAAGATCGACGTGGAGAAGTTCAACATCCACGATGACGAGCAGTTCGCCCTCGACCTGCTGCACCAGAAGAAGATCCTCATCACGCGCGGCGGCGGCTTCAACTGGGGCAAGCCCGATCACTTCCGCATTGTCTACCTGCCGCGCATCGAGGTCCTCGCCGAGTGCATGGACGACCTCGCGGACTTCCTCTCCACCTACCGCCAGGACTAGGCCATAATTAGCCAGTCTGAATGTTGTACGGGGGAAGGTCAGAACATGGCTACTGCGTTTACACGCAAGGGTTTTCTCTCCGCCGCCGCGGTGGCGGGCCTGGGGCTGCTCAGCGGCTGCTCGGGCTCTTCTGGCGAGGCGGTCAAGACCGTCAAGCTCGACCCCTCAAACCCCACGAGCGTGAGCATCTGGCACTACTACAACGGCGCCCAGCAGGCGGCCTTTGACGAGCTCGTCTCCGAGTTCAACGCCAACGAGGGCAAGGAGAAGGGCATCCACGTCGATTCGCGCACCCTGGGCTCGGTCTCTGACCTCGAGAGCGCCATCACCGACTCCATCGCCGGAGCCGTGGGCTCCGAGGAGCTGCCGACCGTCTTCTCGAGCTACTCCGACACCGCCTACACGGTGCAGAAGGCCGGCAAGCTCGCCGAGGTGGGCCAGTACTTCACGGAAGACGAGCTCTCCCGCTACGTGGAGGGCTACATCCAGGAGGGCTACCTGCTCGGCGACGACAGCCTCTACCTGCTGCCCGTTGCCAAATCCACCGAGACCATGATGGTCAACACCACCGACTGGGAGCCCTTCGCGGCCGCCACCGGCGCCAGCTACGACGACCTCGCGACCGTGGAGGGCGTGGTGGAGACGGCCAGGGCCTTCTACGAGTGGAGCGGCGGCAAGGCCCTCTACGGCCGTGACTCCATGTCCAACTACTTCAACATCGGCATGAGGCAGATGGGCACGGAGCTGTTTGAGGCGTCCGACGGCAAGGCCACCGTCAACCTGGACCGCGACAAGGTGCGCCGTCTGTGGGACTGCTACTACGTGCCCTACGTCAACGGCTGGTTCAAGGCGCTCGGCAAGTTCCGCTCCGACGACGTGAAGACGGGCGACATCATTGCCTACACCGGCTCCACCGCCTCGGCGAGCTACTTCCCCGACCAGGTCATGCCCAACGAGGACACCGTCACCGACATCAGCTACAAGGTGCTGGCCGCGCCCATCATGGAGGGCGGCGAGCACGTGTGCGCCCAGCAGGGCGCCGGCATGTGCGTGACCGCCACCGACGACGAGCACGAGTACGCCGCCGTGGAGTTCCTCAAGTGGTTCAGCGAGCCCGAGAACAACATGCGCTTTGCCTGCCAGTCCTCCTACCTGCCGGTTCTCAAGGAGGCCAACACGGTGGAGGCGCTCGACGCCGCCATCGCCGACTACGGCCTCACGGTGAGCGACAAGACCTACGACACCCTCGCCGAGGTCCTGGGCTCCTTTGACAGCGAGACCTTCTACGCCTCGAGGTGCTTCGAGAACGGCTTTGCCGCGCGCAAGGTGCTCGACTACAACCTCTCCGACAAGGCTGCCGCGGACCGCGAGGCCATCGAGGCCGCCATCGCCGGCGGCGCCACGGCAGAGGATGCGGTGGCCCCCTACGTCACCGACGACGCCTTCTCCACCTGGTACGACAGCTTCAAAAGCGCGCTCGAAGCCGCCGTTTCCGGCAACTAGCGCGGCCCTGCCGCCAAGACTCGCACGGAGATGCGGAACGTGAAGGACGAGACGAACAAGAGGGCCAGGGGCACGCGCACGATCCTGCGCGCGCTTCTGGTACCGCTGCTCGTTGTGGTGGCGGTCATCTCCGTGATGCCCATCGCCGTGTTCGTGCTCTCCGGCGCGGGCACGAAGATGGAGCAGAACGCCATCGACCTGGACGCCCGCGCCGTGGAGAACCACGCCGTGCTGCTGCAGAGCGCCATGGTGGACCAGTGGTCCTTCGTGCGCAGGGACGTCACCTACTACGAGGGCCTGCTCTCCGACCAGCTCGCCGCCGACGGGCAGGACGTCACGGCGTTCCTCGCGGACGCAAAGTCCCAGCGCGCCTACGTCGCCTCGGTTTGCCAGACCCTGCGCAGCGACCTCACGAGCAACGGCGTGAGCGGCGTCTTCCTCGTGATGGCCAACTCCGACAGCACCGCGGAGGCCTCGCGCCACGTCGGACTCTTCCTGCGCGACTCCGACCCGAGCGTGAACACGCAGTCCGGCTCCGACCTGCTCTTCGAACGCGGCGAGAAGTCCCTGGCCCAGGAGCTCGGCATGGCGCTCGACAACTCCTGGACGCCCACCATCAACCTTGCGGCCGCCGGCTCGCGCGAGGCCGACAACTTCTTCTTCGAGCCGTACGAGACGGGCAACAGCAACCCCGACGTGGTCGCCTCGGCCCTCGGCTACTGGTCCGGCCCGTTCATCCTCGAGGACAGCTCCATGGACGGCCACCGCATGGTCTCCTACTCGGTGCCGCTGCGCGTGGACGGCAAGGTGTTCGCCGTGCTGGGCGTGGAGGTCTCGGTTGACTACCTGGCCAAGACCTACCTCTCGGGCGGCGAACTCTCCGGCGACGACACGGCGGGCTACGCGCTGGTCTACAGCAACGACGACGGCTCCTACTCCTGCGTAACGGGCAAGGGCGCCATCTACGACTCCATCGCCGGCTCCGGCAGCTCGCTCACGTTCAGCGACGCCGGCCGCGGCCTTCTGCGCGTCGATGGCGCCAACCTCGGCAGCCAGGGCATCTACGCGCTCAAGTCAGACATCTCACTCTACGGCACCCGCGTCCCCTACGAGCACACCAACTGGGCGCTCGTGGGCCTGGTGCCCGAGAACTCGGTCTTTGGCGCCAGCGCGGCCATCTCCCTGAGCATGCTCGGCGTGACGGTGGCGGCGCTGGTGCTCGGCATCCTCATCATGGTCGTGGCGGTGCGCTCGGTCACCCGGCCGCTCAACCTGCTCATGGAGAGCGTGCGCGGCGGCATCGAGGGGCTCGAGGCGTTCAAGCCCTCGGGTGTGATCGAGGTCAACGAGCTGCACGACGTGGTCGCCGAGCTCACGGCCAAGGAGGCGAGCGCCACCGGCCAGCTCATGGAGGAGAAGGAGCGCTACCGTCAGGCCATCGAGTCCTCCCGCGACATCTTCTTCTCCTACCGCAAGCTGAGCGGCCGGCTCGAGATCGTCAACTCCCAGCAAGACGACGGCGTCTGGGACTTTGCAAGCTGGTTCTCGGACCACGCGGCGAGGTACTTCTCCCAGGCCGACCTCACGCTGCTGCGCGGCCTGGTCCCCGACGAGGACGGCTACGTGCACACGGAGGTCATCTCGTCCATCCCCGGCTTTACGCCGCAGGGCTGGGTGGAGGTCGTTGCGCGCGTGACCACGGGCGCGGGCGGCGAGGACATCGTGGTTGGCTACGTGCGCGACATCAACGAGCGCAAGGAGCGCGAGATCGCCGACGCCTACGCGCAGGTGCGCGACCCGGCCTCGGGCTTCTACCGCTTGGAGCCCGGCCTCGAGGTCATCGGCGACGAGCGCGCCGTCAGGCCCGACGGCACGCTGCTGTTCTTTGACTTCTGCGACTTCTACGAGGCCATATCCTCGTGCGGCATCACCTTTGGCGACCTGCTGATCAACGAGTTCGCCGGCATCCTGGCCGACGTCTTTGGCAGGAACGCGGGACGTGCGGGCCTGGTGTTCGTGCGTGCCGGCGGCGACGAGTTCCTCGTCTGGGCCGCCGGAATGGGCGAGGACGAGTGCGCGCGGCTTGTTGGCGAGGCCCGCGCCCGCTACGCCGCCCTCGCCCGCGGCGTGAGGCTCGACTTCAACGCCGGCATGGCGGCCGGTGCCGCAGTCGACCTCACCTCCGTGCTCAAGGATCGCGTCTGCGTGGCCCTCAGCGAGGCCAGGCGCCGCGGCACCGTGTTCGCCGCCTGGGAGGACGTGAGCGACTCCGAGCTTAGGCCCAGGCCCCTCGGCCAGGTCATCTCGCTCAACGACGTGGGCAAGATGAGCCTGCCGTCCCTCGCGCTCAGCATGCTCGACCTGCGCTTCCCGCTCAAGCCAGCGCTCGACCTCATCGCGGTGCGTCTGCGCGAGCGCATCGGCCTGGAAGACCTCATCGTCACCGACTTCTCGCAGGACTACCTCACCATGGGCCTCGCGTACCGGTGGAGGCCGGCTTCCGGCAACGAGAGGGACGCGCTGATGGTGCGCTGCACCCCGGCCGAGGTCGAGGACGTGCAGGAGATGGCCGACCGCAGCAACCTCGTGCCCGTTGGCGACATGCCAAAGATCGGCGGCTCCAAGCCCTGGCTGAGCGAGCCGGGCGTGGACGGCGTGGCCTACTTCATGTCCTACGAGGGGGCCTTCTCGGGCACCATCATCTACAAGGGCATCGCCTCCGCGGCCGTCATGGACGGAGGCGGGAACGAGAACCTGCTGCGCGAGCTGAGCAGCATCATCATGAGCCGCATCAACCAGGAGCGCCTGAACCAGTACGCGCAGGCCAAGAGCGATTTCCTCGCGCGCATGTCGCACGAGATCCGCACGCCCATGAACGGCATCATCGGCATGACCGAGATCGCGCTCAAGCCCGGCCAGGACGAGCGGCGCCGCACCGACTGCCTGCAGAAGGTCCGCAGCTCCTCGCACTACCTGCTGGGGCTGCTCAACGACATCCTCGACATGTCAAAGATCGAGAGCGGCAAGATGTCGCTCGTCTCCTCCGAGTTTGACCTCGAGGACCTCGTCGCCGGCCTGACCGGGGTCCTTGGCTCTCGCTTTGAGGAGAAGGGCCAGCACTTCATCTGCGACGTTCAGGTTGACCACACCCGTTTTGTGGGCGACCCCATGCGCCTCAACCAGGTACTCATCAACCTGCTGGGCAACGCCAACAAGTACTCCGGCGAGGGCACCGACGTTGTGCTGAGGGTGCGCGAGACGCCCTGGCGGGGCAACGCCGGCCAGCTCAGCTTTGAGGTCATCGACCACGGCATCGGCGTGAGCCCGGAGGACCAGCGCCGAATCTTCGAGAAGTTCGAGCAGGCCGGCGCCGTGAACTCCCGCCTGCAGGGTACGGGCCTGGGCCTTGCCATCTCCAACCGCCTCGTGCGCATGATGGGCGGCCGCATCGAGCTCGAGAGCGAACTCGGGCACGGCAGCACCTTCTCCTTCAGCGTCCGCCTGCCGCTTGCGAAGGGCGGTTCCAAGGCGCTGGCCGACGGGGACGGGGCCGGTCTGGCGGGCGGCGCGAGCGCTGCGGTTGGCGGCGTGGTTGGCGCTGCTGTCGCCGGTGCGGCTGGCGGCGTGGCGGGCCTTGCCGCTGACGCCGCCGAGGCGCCCGACCTCAAGAGCCTGCGGGTGCTCGTGGCCGAGGACAACGAGCTCAACATGGAGATCCTCACCTGCCTGCTCGAGGACCAGAGCTGCGAGGTGGAGGGCGTGCCCAACGGCCAGGAGTGCGTGAGGCGCTTTGAGGAGTCCGAGCCCGGCCACTTTGGCCTCATCGTCATGGACGTGATGATGCCCGTGATGGGCGGCCTCGAGGCGGCGCAGGCGATTCGCGCGCTCCCGCGGCCCGACGCGGCCACGGTGCCCATCGTGGCGGCCAGCGCCAACGCCTTCGAGGAGGACGTGAGGCGTTCGCTCGCCGCGGGCATGAACGCGCACATCTCCAAGCCCATCGAGATCTCCGCCCTGCTCGACACCTTGGCCAAGGTGCTGTAGGCGCTCCCTGCGGCGTTTCGGTGAATCTGCTGCTTGCGGGGCGTGCGGGCGTGGGCGCGCCGTAAACTTCATACCTTGCCGGGCGCCCCGGGAGGGGCAAGACGAATGACATGGATGATCTGAGTTGAAGAATCCGGCAGTTGGCGCGGGAGCGCCGCATGCGCGCGAAAGCGCAAGAAGGAGACAAGATGTCTGATTTCGAGAACAACGAGACTGAGAACGTGGAGTTTGAGGACGTCGAGGTCGTCGAGGACGAGCTTGACGAGGAGATCGACGACGAGTTCGAGGACGAGGCTGAGGACGACGAGCTCGAGTCCGACGAGGATTCCGAGGACGAGGACGAGTCCGAGGACGCCGAGGAGAACGCTGCCGAGCAGGACCCCGACTTCCTGCTCTTTGACAAGACCAACAAGGCCGCCCGCCTGCTGCGCTGCCGTCGCGGCGCCCTGCAGCGCGAGCTCGAGGAGAAGAGCGGCAAGACCAGCTCGCTCGTGCGCGCTCTGAAGCTCCTCCAGCTCAAGCCCAAGATGGAGCAGAAGGAGATGGCCGACCTTCTCGGCATGCGCCTGCGCGAGCTCGACGCCATGCTCGCCGAGGCCGAGAAGAAGGACATCGTGGCCCGCGTCGAGCCCGAAGAGCCCGACATGCGCAAGGTCATCGTCATGGCCGACGAGGACGCCGTGGAGCGCGCCGAGGCCGAGGAGAACAAGGGCGAGGCCCTCGTGCCCGGCCTCACCGAGGAGGAGCGCGACCAGTTCCTGGCCCTTCTCGACAAGGTGATTGACCCGCTCGTGGCCCTGGGCCTCGACGAGGAGCGCAACGACCGCGGCAACTTCGGTGGCCGTGGCGGCGACCGTGGCGGTCGCGGCGGCTTTGGCGGCCGCGGTGGCGACCGTGGCGGCTTCCGTGGCGGCGATCGCGGTGGCCGTGGCGGCGACCGTGGTGGTCGCGGCGGCTTTGGCGGCCGTGACTCCCGTGGCGGCGACCGTGGTGGCTTCCGCAACGACCGCGGTGGCGACCGTGGTGGCTTCCGTGGCGGCGACCGCAACGACCGCGGCGGCTTCCGCAACGACCGCGGCGGCGACCGTGGCGGTTTCCGCAATGACCGCGGTGGCGACCGCGGTGGCTTCCGCGGCAACAACGACCGTGGCTTTGGCGGCCGTGACAACCGCGGCGGCGACCGTGGCGGCTTCCGTGGCAACAACGACCGCGGCGGCTTCCGCAACGACCGTGGCGGCAACGGCGGCGGCTTCCGCGGTGGCGACCGTGGTGGCTTCCGTGGCGGCAACCGCTACTAAGACGTTCGCGCCTAGCGCATCTAGCTCGATATAATTGCGGGGAGGGCACCTGGGAAGCCGGGTGCCCTCCCTGTTCATGAGGGGAGGGAAACGATGACGGACTGGCTCTCTAAGATGTTCGTGCCCAACTACGGGCGCGTGAACGACCCGGACGTCCGCACGGCCTACGGCCTCATGGCCGGCGTGGTGGGCATCGTCTGCAACGTGGCGCTGTGCCTGGGCAAGGGCGCCATCGGCCTGGCCTTTGGCTCGGTCTCCATCGTGGCCGACGCCCTCAACAACCTCAGCGACGCGGCGAGCAACATCGTGGCCCTCGTGGGCTTCAAGCTGGCGAGTCGCCCTGCGGACGAGGGCCACCCCTACGGCCACGGGCGCTACGAGTACCTGGCCGGCCTGGTGGTGGCTGTGCTCGTGACGGCCGTGGGCATCGAGCTCGTGCAACAGGGCATCGAGCGCATCGTGACCCCGCAGCCGGTGGAGTTTGGCCTGCCCGTGGCGATTGTGATGCTGCTCTCCATGGCGGTGAAGGCCTGGATGATGAGCTTCAACCGCACGCTGGGACGGCGCATCGAGTCCGAGACGCTCGAGGCCACGGCCGTGGACTCCAGAAACGACGTCATCACCACGGCCACGGTCTTTGGCTGCTCGCTCCTCTCGTGGGCCACGGGGCTGCAGCTCGACGGCTGGGTGGCGCTCGGCGTGGGCGCCTTCGTCTTCGTGGGTGGCCTGGGCCTTGTGAGGGACACCATAAACCCTCTGCTAGGAGAGGCGCCCTCGCCCGAGGTTGTGGATCGCGTGACGCAGATCATCCTCGGGGCGCCCGGCATGCTCGGCATGCACAGCCTGCTCATCCACGACTACGGCCCGGGTCGTAAGTTCGCGAGCGCCCACGCGGAGATGTCGGCCAAGGGAGACCCGCTGGAGACCCACGAGGTGCTCGACGGCATCGAGAAGCAGGTGCGCAACGAACTCGGCATCATCCTCACCCTGCACTTCGACCCGGTGGTGGACGAGGCGGACGGTGGCGCGGGCGTTGCTGACGCGACGACCGTTGCGGGTGGCTTCGCAGAGAGCAAGGCGGCGGCTACCGTTGGTGAGTCTGCCGCTGCGGGCGACCTGGCGGAGAGCGAGGCCCGGCCCGCAAAGTAGGGGGCGTCTTCCGTCCGCGCGGGACATCGGCACCAAGCTAACGAACAAGGGCTGGGCATCTATGACGGATGCCCAGCCCCTTTCTTGTTGCCGCATGCAGGCCTGCCATAAGTTCTGACCTGCAATTATATGAGTGACGCCTACTTCTTGCGAAGGGCCTTCTCGATGGTGTCCTTGAGCTCGCCGATGCCGGTG
>CAVHKV010000025.1:0-2668 GCA_963636635.1 uncultured Bacteroidales bacterium | reverse complement strand
CGGTAGGACTTGAACACGGCCTCGCCCTCGTCCTGCGTGGCGTCGAGGTCGAGATCGGCCACGATGCGGAAGTCGTTGTCGCCGTCTGCGTCGTGCAGGATCTGCGTGACGTGCCAAACGTGGGCGTTTAGCTCGTCCGCTTCGTCAATAAGGAAGTATGCCGCAGAACGGGCGTCCCCATCGAGCAGAATCTCGTCGTGGGCCTCCTTGAACTGCTCCAGCACCTCGCGCCAGCGGCGCTCGCCCATGCCAAAGGGCTGGTCGAGGTCTCCCAGCGTGGGCATCTCCTCGGCCGCGAAGAGGCGGACGCGGCGCCACAGGGCGTTGCGCACGAGCACCGTGAGGCCGTGGCGGTCGTGCACGACGGCCTCCTCGGAGCCGGGCGGCAGCTCACCGGGCAGCTGGCCCGCGGCCTCCCACTCGTCCACGAGGCTGGAGTCCGTGGTGCGGACAACAAAGCCCAGCCAGGCCACGACGTCGTCCAGGTGCTCGGTGCGCTTGTCGGGCGGCACGGTCTTGTCGAGCACGCGCCAGGCGTCGGAGAGGTAGCGCAGCAGCGTGCCCTCGCTGCGCGAGAGCTTGTAGCGCTGGATGTAGGTCTTGAAGTCGCTCATGGACTCGAGCATGTCTCGCACGACGGACTTGGGGCGCAGGCAGAAGTCTCGCGCCCAGGGCACCTCGTCGCAGTAGGTGGCAAAGGCCGCCTCGAGCTCCTCCTGCAGCGGCTTGGGGTAGGTGATGTCCTCGAGCTTTTCCATGCGTTCGTCGTACTCGATGCCCTGCATCTTCATCTCGGCGATGGCGCGGCCCTTGGCATCGCGCTCTTGGGCGCGCAGCACCTGCCAAGGGTCCTCGAGCGTGGCCTCCACCATGGAGATGAGGTCCATGTCGTAGGTCTCGCTCTCCGGGTCGAGCAGCTCGAGGGCCGCGAGCAGGAAGGGCGAGAGGGGCTGGTCCAGCGCGAAGTCCTCGGGCAGGTCAACCGTGAGGGCGTAGCGGGCCGGCGCCGCGAGTGGCGAGGTGGCAGCTGCGGGCAGCAGGATGGCGAGCTCCTCGAGCTCCTCGGCCGTGGGGAGGGCGGTGGCGTCGCTCGGCTTGGCGGCAGGGCTTGCGGCAGCGCCCGTACCGGCTGCGGCTTCCGCGACCCCCGAGCTTGCGCCTGCTGCGGTTGCATCCGCAGCTCCCGCACCAGCCGCGCCTTCCTCCCTCGTGATGACGCCGGCGTCGATGAGGGTCGCAAAAATCTCGTCCGCACGGGCCACGAGCTGCGCCTTCTCGGCGTCGGTCTGCAGCGAGTCCGCGATGAGGCGCATGATGCGGGCGTGGGAGTCCCCGCCCTGGCTCGTCTCCGAGAGCACCATGGAGTGCGAGATGCGCAGGCGCGGCGTGAGCGTCTCGGGCGGCGCGGCGCAGAGCTTCTCGAAGGTGTCCTTGTTCCAGTTCACGAAGCCTTCCGGCGCGCGCTTCTTCTTGAGCTTGCGCAGCTTCTTGGGATCTCCCGCGGCCTTGAGCTCGAGCTTTGCGTTCTCAATCTCGTGCTCGGGCGCCTCGGCGATGACGCGGCCCTCGGTGTCGAAGCCCGAGCGGCCGGCGCGGCCGGCAATCTGGTGGAACTCGCGGGCGTGCAGGCGGCGCATGCGGTGGCCGTCGTATTTGGTGAGCGCTGTGAGTAGCACGGTGTGGATGGGCACGTTGATGCCAACGCCCAGCGTGTCGGTGCCGCAGATGACCGGCAGCAGGCCCTGTTGGGCGAGCTTCTCCACCAGCAGGCGGTAGCGCGGCAGCATGCCGGCGTGGTGTACGCCCACGCCGCACGAGAGCAGGCGCTGCAGCGTCTTGCCAAAGGCGGTGGTGAAGCGCGTGCCCTTGCAGGCCTGCTTTACGGCGTCGCGCTGCTCCTTGGTGGCCACGCCATAGCTCGCGAGTGACTGGGCGGTGTTGAGGGCGGCGTCCTGGGCAAAGTGGACGATGTAGATGGGCGCGTCGCCGTTGCGAAGGGCTAGCTCAACCGTGGCCTCGAGCGGGGTGGTGACGTACTCGTAGGTGAGCGGCACCGGGCGCTCGGCGTCCGTGACGAGGCTGGTGGTGCGGTCGGTCTGGCGCTCGAGCGTGGCGGCGATGGCGCTCACGTCTCCCAGCGTGGCGCTCATGAGCAAGAACTGCGTGTTGGGCAGGGTCAGCAGCGGCACCTGCCAGGCCCAGCCGCGGTCCGCCTCGCCAAAGAAGTGGAACTCGTCCATGGCAACGGCGGCCACCTCGCAGGCGGCGCCCTCGCGCAGGGCCTGGTTGGCCAGGATCTCCTCGGTGCAGCAGATGACGGGCGCGTCGGTGTTGATCTGGGTGTCGCCCGTGATCATGCCGACGTTGTCCTTGCCAAAGGCGTCCACGAGGTCAAAGAACTTCTCGGAGACGAGCGCCTTGATGGGGGCGGTGTAGTAGGCGCGTTTGTGCTGGCAGATGGCCAGGTAGCACAGCCCCAGGGCCACCATGGACTTGCCCGATCCGGTGGGGGTGCCCAGCACCACGTGGTCGCCCGCTGCGAGGTCGAGCAGGGCCTCCTCCTGGTGGGGCCACAGCTCCATGCTGCGGCTCGCGCACCAATCGAGGTAGCGCTCGAGCGCCTCTTCGGCGCCGAGGGGCTCCTCGGGCTCGTAGTCGGGCCATTCGG
>CAVHKV010000024.1:0-9664 GCA_963636635.1 uncultured Bacteroidales bacterium | reverse complement strand
ATGACCTACGCCAAGATCAACTTCAAGCCCGAGGGCGACGTCATGAGCACCGACCACAAGATCGGCAAGTACCACCCGGACGACCCCGAGTTCGCCAAGTCCAACGAGGCGGCCGCGTAGCATGGCGAAGCGCGTGTCAAACAAGGCGGAGGGTATGGACGAGCGCCTGGGCGAGCGGGGCGAGGTTTGCTCCGGCGCCCGTGCCGACTGTCGCGGCAACAGGCGCTCCGACACGGGCCTGCGCAAGCCGTCCAAGCGCGTGGTGGCGCCGCTGTGCGCCGTGGCGGGGCTTTTGCTCGTGTGGCAGCTCGCCCGCTCGGCCGGCCTCGTGCCCAACTTCATGCTGCCGAGCCCGGTCCAGGTCGTGGCGGCCCTGGTGGCCGACTTCGGCCTGCTCGTCTCGCACATGTGGACCACGCTCGCCGAGGCCGCGCTCGGCCTTGCGATAGGCGTGGCCCTGGGCTTTGCCTTTGCCGTCCTCATGGACAAGTTCGAGACCTTCTACCTGGCCTTTGACCCGCTGCTCACCGTGAGCCAGACGGTGCCCACCGTGGCCATCGCCCCGGTGCTCGTGCTGTGGTTTGGCTACGGGCTGCTGCCCAAGGTGCTGCTCGTGGTGCTCACCACCTTCTTTCCCATCACGGTGGCTCTGGCCAGCGGCTTTCGCTCCGTGGACCCCGACGAGATCGACCTTTTGCGCACCATGAATGCCAGCGAGTGGCAGATCTTTCGCTACGCCAAGCTGCCGGCCGCGGCCGAGCAGTTCTTCAGCGGCCTGCGCATCAGCGCCACCTACGCCATCGTGGGCGCCGTCATCTCGGAGTGGTTGGGCGGCTTCACGGGCCTGGGCGTCTACATGACGCGCGTTCGCAAGAACTTCGAGTACGACCGCATGTTCGCGGTCATCATCATCACTTCCGCGCTCTCGCTCGTCCTCATGAAGGGCGTCGACGTGCTGGAGCGCCTCTGCATGCCCTGGAAGAGGGCCGAAAGGAACGACGACTAATGCCTAAGCTCAACCTCAACAACCCGATGTACCTCTCCCGCCGCGCCTTCCTGGGCGGCTCGCTCACCGCGGCGGCCACCCTCGTGCTCGCTGGCTGCGGCGGCTCGGCGGATTCGTCCGCGGCCAGCGCCACCAGCGAGTCCGCGGCCGAGAAGACCAAGCTTACCTTCTGCCTGGACTACACGCCCAACACCAATCACACCGGCGTCTACGTGGCCAAGAACCAGGGCTACTTTGACGAGGAGGGCCTGGACGTTGAGATCGTCCAGCCCGCAGACGGCACGGCCGAGGGCGCCCTGGGCACCGGCCAGGCGCAGTTTGGCATTTCGTACCAGGACTACATCGCCGCGGCCTACGACTCGGGCAACACCGGCTTTGAGGCCGTGGCCGCCGTCATCCAGCACAACACGAGCGGCATCATGAGCCGTGCCGAGGACAACATCACGCGCGCCAAGGAGATGGAGGGTCACGTCTACACCACCTGGGACATGTCGGTTGAGCAGGCCACCATCAAGCAGGTCATGGAGAGCGACGGCGGCGACTACTCCAAGCTCAGCATGGTGCCCTACACGGTGGATGACGACGTGGCCGGCCTCAAGGCCAACATGTACGACTGCGTGTGGGTCTACGAGGGCTGGGCGGTGCAGAACGCCAAGATCCAGGACTACGCCGTTAACTTCTTCAGCTTCAAGGACATGGACAGCGTCTTTGACTTCTACACGCCCGTAATCGCCGCAAACACCGAGTACGCCGAGGCCAACCCCGAGGTGGCCAAGGCCTTCATGCGCGCCGTGAAGAAGGGCTACGAGTTTGCCGTGAACAAGCCCGAGGAGGCCGCCAAGATCCTGTGCGACGAGGTGCCCGAGCTGAGCCCGGAGCTCATTGACGCCTCCGCGACCTACCTGGCCAGCCAGTACACCGCCGACGCCGACAGCTGGGGTGTCATCGACGACGAGCGCTGGAGCACCTACTTCACCTGGCTGAACGACAACTCCCTGGTGGAGAACAAGCTCGACGTCACCAGCGGCTACGACATGTCCTACCTGGCGTAGCGCCGGCCGAGGCGCGGGCAGGTTTTGAGGGCTGAGGAGGACTTGTTGGCTAAGGGTAGAGAAGGCGCGGCGGAGCTCCGCGGCGACGCAATCGCTGCGGGCGCTTGCTTGGAGAGGGGAGCCGGCGAGGTGGCCGGCGAGGCCGGACCTTCGGCCACATCCGCGGCACCCGCCGCGGGCGCTGCCGCTAATGGCGCCGTCGTTTCCGCGCCGGTCGCCGGCGGCGCCGTCGCGTCCGTCGTCCCCGCCCTTGAGGCGCGGGGGCTGACCTGTGCGTGGGACGAGGGCTCCGACGTGGTGCGCGGCGTAGACCTGCGCGTTGACGCCGGCCAGACCGTCTGCATCGTGGGCAAGTCGGGCTGCGGCAAGACCACCATCCTGCATGCGCTCTCGGGCCTTTCCAAGCCGCGCGAGGGCGCCGTGCTGCTCCACGGGCAAGACATCAGCGGCGTGCCGGGGCGCGTCTCCTACATGCTGCAGAAGGACCTGCTGCTCCCGAGCCGCACCATCCTCGACAACGCCATCCTGCCGCTCGTCATCGCCGGCGAGCCGGCGGCCCAGGCACGCGAGAAGGCCCGGCCCCTCATCGAGCGCTTTGGCCTGGCGGGCTGCGAGGACAAGTGGCCCAGCCAGCTTTCCGGCGGCATGAGGCAGCGCGCGGCCTTCCTGCGCACCTACCTCATGGGAAACGACGTGGTGCTGCTCGACGAGCCCTTCAGCGCGCTTGACGCCCTCACCCGCGCCGACATCCGTCGCTGGTACGCCCAGATGGCCTCCGAGCTGGGGCTTGCGAGCATCGTCATCACCCACGACGTGGACGAGGCCGTCCTCATGGCGAGCTGCATCTACGTCTTGCGCGGCGAGCCCAAGGCGGGCGTGCCCAGCACCGTGGCCGGCGAGGTGGAGATTGACCACGCGACCGGAGGCGACGGTGCCTTCGACCTCACCGACGAGTTCCTCTGCGCCAAGCGCCAGGTAATGGCCCTACTTGGTTAGGGGTACATTGGCATGTGCCGCCGAGGGAGTTCGGCGGTGAGCGCAGTTTGGCCGTGACGGCCAACGCTCCCGCGGCCGGCCTCCCATATGCGTTGCTCTCTGTTGGGCCACGGTCGATATTTGCTGTCCTGCGCGCCCGGCGGGTTTGTCCCGTCGGGCCGGAGCGGCGGGAATAGGACGGTTATGGACATGCTGGGCAAGACGCTGAAGCAGGCGAGCCTCATGTCAACGGCGGTCTAACAGAGGGGCGCGTTACAGGAAAGCGCCCGAGCTCCTTGGCCGAGCTCGGGCGCTTGCGTTTCAAATCTGCTGTGGTGGGCGCCGCGCTTGCCTGTGGCCGGCGCGCCTACGGGGGCGGCCCCTACCACCTGGAGCGGTAGTCCGAGGGGAAGTGGATGTCGGCCTGGTGGCGCACCTCGTCCATGACGGCGAGCGAGTTGAAGGTCACGAAGTCGTAGCTCTGCAGCGCGCCGCGTACGGCGATGCCCTTGCCCCACAGCGTGTCGATGTTCTCCCAGCGCGTGAGCGTGAGGAAGTCTTGCAGCTCGTAGATCATGTTGTTCTTGCACGGCTCGATGGGAAGCTCGCGCGTCTTTGCGCCAACGTTGGTGGTAGCGGTGGTGGCCGCGCCGCGGACGGCCTTGCCGCGCACCATGACGCTCACGTGCTGCGGCGTGGACATGGCGTCGATGGTGATGGTGCCGTTCTCGCCCTCGATTTGGGAGGGAAGCAGGTCGTTGGTGATCTTGGAGTAGGCAAGCTCTACCACGAGGCCCGGGGTGTCGGACTCCTTGCCGTAGGTGCACAGCACCGAGCCCGCGCCGTCGATGATGCCGTTGGTGGCCTCGTTGCGCGCGTCGGAGATGAGGGTGGGCGCGGCCACGATGCGGCTCGGGCGGCCGAACAGGGCGATCATGGGCTCGACGGTGTAGACGCCGATGTCCATGAGGGCGCCGGAGGCCATCTTCGCGTCGAAGATGTTGGTGTGGCGGCCGGCCTTCACGTCGTCATAGCGCGAGGAGTACTTGCCAAAGCGGAAGGTGGCGCGGCGCAGGGTGCCGATCTCGGGCAGGGCGTTGAAGATCTGGGCCCAGGCCGGGTCGTGGACGGGGCGCATGGCCTCGAGCGCGATGACGTGGTGGAGCTCGGCGGCGGCATAGAGCGACTGCGCCTCAAAGCGGTTGGAGCAGGCGGGCTTCTCGATCAGCACGTGCTTGTCGGCGCGGATGCAGGCCAGCGCCTGCTGGTAGTGCAGGGCGTTGGGCGAGGCGATGTAGACGCCGTCCACCTCGTCGCAGTTCACGAGCTGCTCAAAGGACGAGAAGGGGTGCGTGCCACCGTGCTTCTCGGTGAAGTCGCTGGCGTTGAGGGGGTTGCGCGAGTAGGTGCCCACGTAGGTGATGCCCTCCACCTGCTTTGCCGCGTCGATGAGGTCGTCGCTGATGATGCTGGTGCCGATGGTGGCAAGACGCAGGGTGTCTGACATGGAAGCTCCTTCATGAGTACGTACGCTATCGACGATTCTATGCACGGGCGGGACCCGCGCGCCCGGCGTATTTGTGAGCGGCAACGAAAAAAAGGCCCGGGACGAATCCCGGGCCTTGCAAGTCAGATGGAGCCAGCTACCAGACTTGAACTGGTGACCCCCGCTTTACGAGAGCGGTGCTCTACCAACTGAGCTAAGCTGGCGACTCCATGTGGTGCCGGGCGCAAGCGCCCAACAGCAAGCAGTTACTATACCGGAACCCCGTTTATCCGCGCAAGCCCATTTCGAGAATTTCCTGCGCGTTCGATAGGGGACGATGCGGGTCTCTTCTTGCACTCATCCGAACGGTTCCGTACTTAGCCGAACGGGCGCGGTGAAAGGCTGGCTCGTTTTCGCGCGGCTCTCTCACGAACTTGGCCAATGACGTTGGCCATCCGAACGTCTCACACTCAACCGGACGGTATCGCCCTGATTGGGCATCTCACTCCTCCCGAGCGCGCGCAGTTAAATCGTGGTTGCCGCCCATCCCCAATGCTTCTGGCAGCCGTGCCCTGCCAACGGCCTTTGCTAGAATGGGCAACCGTGTGAAACCTCGAGCATGGGAGATGCAAATGGCGCGTCCGGAAGTGATTGATTGCGTCCTGTTTGACTGCGACGGCGTCCTCGTGGACTCCGAGCCCGTCTCTGCCCGCCGCCTCGTGAAGGTGTTCGCGGCGCTCGGCGTGCCGGCCACCTTTGACGACGCGATGACCCTGTGCGGAACCGACGGCGTCAAGGAGACCCCGCTCGTGGCCGCCAAGTACGGCATGGAGCTCACCAGCGACGAGCTCGATGCCAAGCAGACCGAGATGCGCGAGGAGGGCCTCCTGCCGGCCACCATCTACCTGGACGCTGACCTGCAGCTCATCGACGGCATTCGCGAGCTGCTCGTCCGCCTGCGCGCCTCCGGCGTGCGCACGGGTCTCGTCTCCACCACCTGCTCGGCCCACATCCTCACCCTGCTCAACCGCTTTGGCCTCACGGGTCTGTTCGACGTCATCGTCTGCGGCGACATGGTGAACAGGCGCAAGCCCGACCCCGAGCCCTACCGCACGGCCATGGGGTTCCTCGGTGTGGAGCCGGGCCGTGTTGTGGTGGTGGAGGATTCGCCCACCGGCATCTCGGCGGGCGTGGCGGCCGGCGCCTACGTGCTCGGCTTCACCGGTTCGAGCGTGGTGCAAGACGTGAGCGCGGCGGCCGAGGTGCTGCCGAGCTTCGCGGCCTTTGACCTGGTGTAGCGCATGGCTCAGAAGGGTTCCGCGCGCCTGCTCGACGCCGAATGGTTCAACAAGCTGCTGATTGTGGCCTGCGCGCTCGCGTGGGGCTTCTCGTTCTTCGTCATGAAGGACGTGACGGCGCTGTTCCCGGTGTTTTGGCTGCTGCTCGTGCGCTTTGGCGTGGCGAGCGTCCTCATGTTCTTTGCCTTCCGCAAGAAGATCCTGGCTAACCTCACCCGGCCGGTCATGAAGACGG
Source organism: uncultured Bacteroidales bacterium (assembly GCA_963636635.1). Taxonomy (GTDB): domain Bacteria; phylum Actinomycetota; class Coriobacteriia; order Coriobacteriales; family Atopobiaceae; genus Parolsenella. The sequence continues at coordinate 3,612 of CAVHKV010000024.1, read as the reverse complement.
GCGTGGTGCTCGGCGTGTTCTATGGCCTTGCCTACGTGCTGCAGACCTTCGGCATCGTCTACACCACGCCGGGCAAGAACGCCTTCCTCACCGGCGTCTACTGCGTGCTCGTGCCCTTCTGCGCCTGGGCGATGGGCCGCGGCAAGCCCAAGCGCACGAGCGTCATCGCCGCGCTGGTGAGCCTCGTGGGCGCGGGCCTCGTGGTGCTCGACAACGGCCTGCCGCTCAACCTCGGCGACGCCCTCACGCTGGGCTGCGCCGTCTTCTACGCGCTCGAGATGGTCGTGGTCTCGGACGAGGGCCGCGGCAAGGACGTCTGGGCGCTCACCTTCTGGCAGTTCCTCACCATCACGGCCATCGTGGGCGCGGGGTCGCTTTTGCTGGAGGAGCCGCCCGCCCTTGAGCTCTTCACGCCCGGCAACGTCGCGGCGCTGCTGTTTCTTGCCATCATCTGCTCGTTTGCGACGCTCGCGGTGCTCAACTACGCCCTCACCAAGGTCGACCCGGCGGCTGGCTCGCTGCTTTCCTCGCTCGAGAGCCCGAGCGGCGTGGCCTTCTCCGTTGCCTTTGGCTACGAGGCCCTCACGCCCAAGCTGCTCGTCGGCTTCGTGCTCATCTTCATCGGCATCGTCTTCTCCGAGGTGGGCGACAAACTCATCGAGCTGCTGCCCAAGAGGGAGTAGGGGAGCGCTGGCCTGTGCGGGATGATGCATGTCGTTTTGAGCGGACCTTTGGGCGACGCTGGGAGCCATTTGGCGTGGGGTCGTCTGTGCTGCTCGCCAAGATAATCGGAAACGTCGCGGCTGGGACGACGCCGTGCCTTTCCCGGCCCATGCGGACATTGCTCTATGAAAAACGGACCCGTGGCCACGGCGGTCACGGGTCCGTTGTTTGTCTGGACGCCATCTGGGCGGCTGCATTGAGGGATAAGGGCGCCTAGCTGGCTTTTATTGCTCCCGCAGAAGCATGGTAGCTCCTACGCCAGGCTGCGGGCGAGCTCGAGGAGGTCATCTACGTGGGCGGCTTCGGTGGCCCAGGAGCAGACGAAGCGGATGACCTTGCGGCCGTCGTCGAGGACGTAGAAGGTCTCGCAGCCCACGGCCTTCTCGAGCGCCTCGGCCTGCTCCGGCGTGGCGGTGACGAAGACCTGGTTGCTCACCGAGTTGCCGTAGAGCTCAAAGCCGGCGGCCACCAGCCCCTCGCGCAGGCGCGTGGCGCACTCGTTGGCGTGGCGGGCGAGCTTCCAGTAGAGTTTCTCGCCGCCGTCCTTGGGCGTGGCGAAGGCCGCCTCGAACTGGGCACCGAGCAAAAAGCCCTTGGCCAGAAGGCCGCCGCGCTCCTTCTGCAGAAAGCCGAAGGCCTCGCGCAGGCGCTCGGCGTGCAGGCTGTGGCCGCAGATGACGATGGCCTCGCCCATGAGCATGCCGTTCTTGGTGCCGCCGATGTAGAAGGCGTCCACGCGGCTGGCGATGTGGGCGAGCGTGAGGTCGTTGCCGGGGGCGGTGAGGGCGCTGCCCAGACGGGCGCCGTCCAGGAAGATGCCGAGCCCGTGGCTTCGCGCCCAGTCGCAGATGGCGTCGAAGGCCTCACGGCTCCATACGCCGCCGAGCTCGGTGGTGTTGGTGATGTAGATGGCGGCCGGGCGCGTCATGTGGCGGCCGGTGCCCATCTGGAACTGGTAGACCTTCTCGGCGGCGGCGGGCGAAAGGAAGCCGTCGGCGTCTGCGGTGGGCAGGCTCGTGCGGCCGGTGGCGGCCAGCGCGCCGGTCTCGTGCACGACGATGTGGGCGTCGGGCGTGCAGATGGCGCCCTCCCAGTCGCGCAGCATGCCGTTCAGGCAGATGACGTTGGCGCTCGTGCCGCCGATGCAGAACTCCACCATGGCGTCGGGCTGGCCGCAGGCCTGGCGGATGAGCTCGCGGGCATGCTCGCAGTGGGCGTCGCCCTCGGTGTAGCCCACGTTCTGCTCGCCGCAGACGGCGGCGACGGCGGACAGGATCTCGGGCGCGGCGCCCTCGGAATAGTCGTTGCGGAACAGGTGCATGCGCGTCTCCTTGCTACGTGGCCATGGGGCCTCATCCAACGGGAGCCATGATACCGCGCGAGTTTGCCGGCTGAGTGTGCGCGGGGACGTTTGGGGCTGGTAGCGACTGCATATTTGGTCACCCGTGGCGGGGCCGGGCACGCGGCCCGCTTGCTGCGGGCTGCCGTCTATGGGTGGACGGCGGCTCTGCTCCGGGCGGTGCATGCAAGAAGCTCCCGCCGGCGCAGCCCCAGCGCTGCGGGCGCGCTATACTACACCGGTTGAACCGCGTGGAAAGGACGCCTGATGGCGAACAAGGCAGAGGGAACCGAGGACCTGTTTGGCGCGCGCATGCGTGCCTGGGAGCGCATGCAGGCCGTGGCGCGCGAGACCTTCGCGCCCTATGGCTTCGACGCGATCGAGACGCCGGCGATGGAGCAGGTCTCGACCTTCGTCCACGGCATCGGCGAGTCCACCGACGTCGTGCGCAAGGAGATGTTCCGCGTCTTCTCCGGCGCCCTGCTCGAGCGCATCTTCGAGGCGGGCGGCGAGGGCGGCCTCAAGCCCAAGCAGCGCCTGGCCATGCGCCCCGAGGGCACGGCCGGCGTGGTGCGCGCCGCGGTCGAGAACAACTTCGTGCCGCAGGGCGGCGCCCCGGTGAAGCTGTGGTACGCCGAGCCGATGTTCCGCGGCGAGCGCCCGCAGAAGGGCCGCCTGCGCCAGTTCCACCAGGTGGGCCTGGAGTGGCTGGGCGCCCCGGACGCCGCGGCCGACGCCGAGTGCATCATCATCCTCATGGACTTCTACCGCGCCCTCGGCATCGACCCGACGCACCTGCACCTCGCCATCAACTCCATGGGCGACGCCAACTGCCGCCCGGCCTACCGCCAGAAGGTCCGCGAGTTCATCCTCTCCCACGCCGACGAGATGTGCGACGAGTGCCGCGAGCGCGCCGAGATCAACCCGCTGCGCGCCTTTGACTGCAAGAACGCCCACTGCCACGAGGTCATGGCGGACGCACCGCTGGCCAACGACAACCTGTGCGAGGACTGCGCCGCCCACTACGAGCAGGTGAAGCGCTACCTCGACGAGGCGGGCATCTCCTACGAGGAGGACCCGACGCTCGTGCGCGGCCTGGACTACTACACCCGCACCGTCTTTGAGGTCGACTACACGCCCGACCCGGCCATCGGCGCCATCGGCGGCGGCGGCCGCTACGACGGCCTGATGGAGCTCGAGGGCGGCAAGCCCACGCCGGGCATCGGCTTTGCCGTGGGCTTTGAGCGCGTCATGCTCGCGCTCGAGGCCGAGGGCGTTGACCTGGGCGGCGAGCAGCCGGGCTGCGTCTACGTTGCCGGCACCGAGGCCGAGCTGCGTCCGGCGGTCTTCTCGGCCACGCTGGCCCTGCGCCGCGCGGGCATCCGCACCGAGGCCGACTACCAGGGCCGCAGCCTCAAGGCCCAGTTCAAGCAGGCCGACAAGCACGGAGCCACCCTCTGCGTGGTCATCGGCCCCGACGAGGTGGCGGCCGGCACGGCCACCATCCGCGACATGGCCAGCCACGAGCAGGTGAGCGTGCCCATGGCCGA
>CAVHKV010000023.1:0-6220 GCA_963636635.1 uncultured Bacteroidales bacterium | reverse complement strand
TCGAGCTGCCAGCGAAGGAACCCGTCGAGCGCCGAGAAGGGCTCGTCGAGCAGCAGCAGCTCGGGGTCGTTTGCCATGATGCGCGCCAGGGCGCAGCGCTGCTGCTGGCCGCCGGAGAGCTCGGCGGGGCGGTGGTCCTCGAGCCCTTCGAGCCTAAAGGCGGCGATCTGGGCGCGGGCGCGGCGCTCGCGCTCCTCCTTGGTGCCCTCGCGCACGCCCACCATCACGTTCTGAAGCACGGTCATGGTGGGGAACAGTGCGTAGTTCTGGAAGAGGTAGCCCACGCGGCGCTGCTGCACGGGCACGTCCACGTGCGCCTCGGAATCGAACAGCACGCGGTCGTTCAGGACGATGCGGCCCTCGTCGGGACGCTCGATGCCGGCGATGCACTTGAGCGCCATGCTCTTGCCGCAGCCCGAGGCGCCGAGCAGCGCCAGGATCTCGCTCGCGTCGGCCGCCTCAAAGCTCACGTCGAGGTGGAAGCTGCCGAGCGTCTTCTTGATGCTTACCGAAAGGCTCATGAGCGGCCTCCCTGCGTGCGGGCCCTGCCCTCGAGCCAGTTCATGGCGAGCAGCACCACGGCCGAGATGGCGACGTTCACGAGCACCCACTCGAGCGCCTGGACGTCCTCGCCGGTGCGCCACATCTGGTAGACCGTGGTGGAGACCGTGGCCGTCTGGCCGGGCGTGTAGCCGGCGATCATGGCCGTGGCGCCGTACTCGCCCAGCGCGCGGGCAAAGGCCAGAACGGCGCCGGCCAGGATGCCCTGGGCGCAGCACGGCATCTGCACGCGCCAGAAGGCCCAGGTGCGGCTCTTGCCGAGGGTCTGCGCGGCGTTGCTGAGCGTCTTGTCGTAGGCCTCGAAGGAGCCGCGCGCCGTGCGGTACATCAGCGGGAACGCCACGACCACGCAGGCGAAGATCGCGCTGTACCACGTCATCGTGAGGCGGATGCCAAAGGTCTGCAGCGCCCAGGAGCCGACGATGCGCTTAGGCCCCAGGACGAGCAGCAGAAGGTATCCCACGACCGTGGGCGGCAGGACGAGCGGCAGCGTGAGCACGACGTCGAGCAAGGCCTTGACGGTGCGCGGCAGCTTGGCGATGAGCTGGGCGGCCCACACGCCCACGAAGAACACCACGACCGTGGAGACGGCCGCGATGCGCAGCGAGTTAAGTAACGGATACCAATCCATAGGCATTCCTTATCGGTATGCGCCGCCGCCGGCAACAAGGCCGACGACGGCGCCCAAACACTAGCTTCCGTCCCCATTCTAGGGGACGAACGGGACCAAGCCCCAACCCGCTTCCGCAAACGGAAGCGAAGCAAACCCGCCTCAGCTCAAGCCCGTCAGCGGGTTTTCCCTGCCTCAGATAGGGAGCGACAAGCCCGAGGAAGCGTACGAAGGTACGTGACGAGGGTTGGAGCCCCTAGGATGAGGTGCCAGGGAAAGCCGACCGCATTAAGCAGTGGCCAGAGGCTTGAAGCCGACTTCCTCGAAGCACTCGGAGGCAACGGAGCCCTTGAGGAACTCGAGGTAGGCCTTGGCAGTGTCCTCGTGCTGGGTGCCCTTGACCACGGCGGCCGGGTAGACGACCTCGCCGCACATGTCCTTGGTGGCGGAGTCGACGACGTCGAGGTTGGCGGAGACAGCGTCGGTGCGGTAGATGATGCCGCAGTCGACGGCAGCCTCGGAGACCTGCGTGGTGACCTCCTTGACGTTGGTGCCGTAGGTGATCACGCCAGAGGCGGCCAGGTCGTCCTCGGAGAGCTCGTAGTAGGCGAGGATCTTCTGGGTGTACTGGCCCACGGGCACGTCGGAGTTGCCCATGGCGAGCTTGACGTCGCCGGCCTTGAGGTGCTCGGCGAGGTCGTCGAAGCCCTTGATGCCGGCCGGGTTGCCCTCGGGCACGACGAGGGTGACCTCGTTCTGGAGGATGTTGAAGCGGGTGTCGTGCTCGATGAAGTCAAGGCCCTCCTCGTGGTCCTTCTCGGCCTCGGCATCCAGGGCGTTCATCTGCTTCTGGCCGGCGGAGATGAAGACGTCGCACTCGGCGCCCTCCTCGATCTGGGTCTTGAGGGTGCCCGAGGAGTCGTAGTTGAAGGAGACCTCGACGCCGTTCTCGCTCGTGAAGGTCTCGGTGGCCTTGGTGAGGCTCTCGGTCATGGAGGCGGCGGCGAAGACCGTGAGGGTCTCGCTCGCGGCGGCCTCGGTGCTGGCGGCGGCGGTGTCGGCCGAGGTGGAGCTGCTGGAGCCACCGCAACCAACGAGGCCGAGGCCTGCCAGGGTGACGCCCATGGTGGCGACCGCCTGACGACGGGTGATGTTCTGCATAACGCACGTCCCTTCTCCGTGGCGAGCCCCCTGGCTCGCCAATTGACGATATACCTGCGCCTATATGGCGCCGTGGTACCAAACTCGCAAGCGTTGTATCGTAAAATACACAACGCTCCCTAAATAAATCGCCAAGGCAATGAAACGCTATGCCCTGGCGCTGAGCTACAAGCCGCTCGGGCAGCCGTGAGACGTCTCTCCCCTCTTGGCAGCTCGAACTTGAATCATCTTAGCAGCGATGGAGACCGCAATCTCGGCGGGCGTCACCGCATCGATGGAAAGGCCGATGGGCAGGTCGAGCGAGGCGATCTGCTCGGGCGTGGCGCCACGGGAGGCCACGACGCCCTCGAGCACCTTGCGCTTGTGGCGGCTCCCCATGCAGCCGAGGTAGGCCGGGTGGGAGTCGAAGGCCTGGGCCACGACGTCCTCGTCTGCCACATGGCCGTGGGTCATGACCACCACGTAGTCTCGCTCAGTGAGCGTGATTCCGGCAGCGATGTCCTGGAAGCTGCCGAGGATGACCTTGGCGGCGGCCGGGAAGTTCTCCGCACGAGCCACCTCGGGACGGTCGTCGAAGACCGTGACCTCGAAGTCGATGGCCGCGAGGGCGGGCACGAGGGCGCGTCCCACATGGCCGCCGCCGAAGATGACACAGCGCTCGGCGCCGACGATGGGCTCGTAGAAGACCTCGTCCGCATAGCCGGGCTGGGCGGCGCCAAAGTCGCAGGCGAGCGCAACGGGCGCCTCGGCGCTCCAGTCAACGCTCACGGCGCTCGGGAGCCCCTCGTCAACGAGCTCGAGGCAGGCCTTGTACGCAGCGAGATCGGTCTCTCCCAGCAGGCGCACGCCGATGAGCTGCGAGCCGCCGCAGGCGATGTCGACCACGCCGCGCTTGAACTCGCGGCGCACGGGCGCCGCGCCCGCGAGCACCTCGCGGCAAAGCGCCTGGGTCTGCAGCTCGGGCGAGCCGCCACCGACGGTGCCGAGCAGGGTCCCGTCAGCCAAAAGCAGCATGCGCGCGCCAGCGTGGCGGGCGGCAGAGCCGGCCGTATCAAGCACAACGGCCTCGGCCAGCTGGCGGCCGGCCGTAAGCTCGCGAACGGCGGCGCGAATGAGAGAGATGCCCTCCATGGCTAGCCCTCCAGCCTCTTCGTGAGCTGGCAGATGGCCTCGAGCACGCCCCCGCCAACGGCGCGGGCCTTGTCCGAGGAGGTGAAGCAGTGGGAACGCTCGCAGCGCGGGTCGATGTCGCCGGACTTCATGCCGCTCGTGACCTCGACGCCCTCCTGCAGAAGGCCCCTCAGCACGCCGTCGATGGTGCAGGTCATGGGCACGCCGGAGACGCGCGCGGCCACCTGCCCGGCACGGACGACGTCGCCGATCTGCAGCACGGGCTCAAAGACGCCGTCTGCCGGGGCGCGCAGCACGCGATCCGCGCTGTGGCCGGCGATGACGCCGGGGATGCCGGTGTTGGGCGCGGCGGGGCCGTCCCAGATGACCTGGCCCAGGTAGTGGCCGCGCTTGGTCTCCACCACGCAGTCGCAGTCCTTGCCGGCCGTGAAGCCGGGGCCGACGCCGATGACGTAGGGCGCCATGGAGCGCTTGGTGCCGAGGTTCTTCTTGGCGAGGATGGCGTCAACCAGCACGGCCGGCTTGAGCTCGGCCACGCTTGCGCCCTCTGGGTCGACGAGCACGGCGACCTCTCCTGCCACCACGATGGAACGCGCCTCGGCGATGGAAGAGGCAAGGCGAGCTGTCACGCCCTCCACCTCGCAGGAGCCCAGGCGAATGGCCTCCGAGAAGCTCACGGTGCGACGGATGGAGGTGGGAACGGCCAGGTCGCACATGACGACCTTGAGCCCCGCCCTGTGCAGGCGCAGCGCGATGCCGGTGGCGATATCGCCCGCTCCCCGAATCTCAACAAGCATGTAACTCCCCGTCCACCAAATCGCGCAACAATACGGTCACGGCACGTCTCGAATGGCACCGTAGTTGTATTTATAGTACAACGCCATCCCAAACAATAAGTTAGGGGCGCTAATGAATTGTTTGCAAACTCTCAATCAAACTGTGAACGAGCCGAAAGCACCTGCGAACGGGGACGACAAGCGAGCCCTCACCGTGGCGGCCATCGGCAGCGGAGGCAAGACCACCTTCCTGCGAGCCTTGGCAGACGAGGCCGTGGCGGCCGGGAAGACGGCCGTCCTTGCCACCACCACGCATTTTCTGCCCTTCGAGGGAATCGAGACGGTGAGCGCCGAGAGCGAGTTTGAGGTGGCCAGGCGCCTTGCCAAGCATCGCGTCATCTGCGCCGCCCAGCCCACGAGCTCGGCAAAGGACGCCGGCAAGCTCGGGCCCTCTCCCGTTCCCGTAGAGCGGCTCGCCAAGCTCCCCGACTACCTGCTCGTCGAGGCCGACGGCTCGCGGCGCCTGCCCTTCAAGACCCACGCCGAGCACGAGCCGGTGGTCCCCACCTGCGCAGACGCCGAGGCCCTGGTGGTGGGCGCCAGCGGCTTTGGAAAACCTGCTTCCGAGGTGGCGCACCGCAGCGACCTGTTCTGCGAGCGCGCAGGTTGTGCGGCCAGCGACCCCGTGACGCCAGCCGTCCTCGCACGCCTCGTCATGGCCGAGATGCACGCAGGCATCATCGCGCCCACCTTCGTCGTGGTGAACCAGGCCGAGGACGCCGAGACGCTCGAGGCGGCCACCAGGCTCAAGTGCGAGCTCACCGACAACGGCGTTGAGCTGCCGCTCTTTGCCGGCAGCGTGAGAAGGCACCAGCTCCAGGCCATCGGATAGCACACAGCCCGGCACCAGGCCATCGGATAGGCCACGAATACGGCTCCGGACGCTCAAGCCGCCCAACAGGCCAGAGGAAGCTACGTACAGACAAAACTGCGCGCCCAAGCAGCAGTTACTTGGACGCGCCGTTATTCATTCGGACGTGGGCCGGCCGGACCTTAGCAGCAACGGCGGTTGAGAGCCGCCCGAGCAAAGACAACCAGAGTTCGCAGTATTTCCCTACTCCTCAGCCAAAACGCGAATGGCCGAGACGGCCACGGCGATCTCCTCGGGCGTTGTGAACCAGCTGGTGGAGAAGCGCACGGCGCCCTGCTCGCGCGTGCCCATGGCCTCGTGAATGAGCGGCGCGCAGTGGGCGCCGGGCCTGGTGGCGATGCCCCAGCCCTGCATGAGCATGTCGGAGACGTCGGCCGAGGGCATGTCGCGGACGTTGAGGGAAAGCACGCCCGTGTGGGGCTCGCCCTCCCCGAGCTCGCCCCAGCTGCCGTAGACCTTCACGCCCTCCACGTCGCGAACGCCCTCGTAGAGCAGGCGCGCCATGGCGAGCTCGTGCTCGGCCATGGCCTCGACGCCGCCCTGCTCAGAAATGAAGTCGATGGCGGCACGGAGGCCGGCCAGGCCGTGGGCGTTGAGGGTACCCGCCTCAAGTCGTGTAGGCCATCCGAGCGGCTGGTTGGGGTCAAAGCTGTGGACGCCGGTGCCGCCCACGTTGTAGGGCGGGATGTCCACGCCGTCGGCAACGGCCAGGCCACCCGTGCCCTGGGGGCCCATGAGGGCCTTGTGGCCCGTGAAGCACACGACGTCGATGCCCTGCTCAACCATGTTGATGGGAACGAGGCCGGCGCTCTGGGAGGCGTCCAGGATGACGAGCGCTCCGACCTCGTGGGCGCGCTGCCCGATGCGGGCCACGTCCACGACGTCGCCCGTGACGTTGGAGGCGCCCGTCACGACGACGACCTTGGTACCCGGCGAGATGAGCCAGAGCAGATCGTCCATGTCGAGACGGCCGAGCTCGTCGGCGTCGGCGTGCTCGAGCTTGATGCGGCACTGGCTGGCCACGCGATTGAGCGGGCGCAGCACCGAGTC
>CAVHKV010000022.1:0-9526 GCA_963636635.1 uncultured Bacteroidales bacterium | reverse complement strand
CATGGCCGCCATCATGCAGCACAAGAGCGCCAACTACGACGGCGACCTCATGCAGAGCCTCATCGCCCTGGGCGAGCAGATCAGCGGCAAGGCCTACGACGCGGCCGACTACTCCGGCGCCAGCCGCAGCCTGCGCATCATCGCCGACCACGCCCGCGCGGTCGACTTCATGATCTCCGACGGCATCCTGCCGGGCAACGAGGGCCGCGAGTACGTCCTGCGCCGCCTGCTGCGCCGCGCCGTCTTCCACGGCCGCCTGCTGGGCATCGAGGGCGCCTTCCTCGGCAAGTTCATCGACGAGGTGAACCGCCTCATGGGCGAGGCCTACCCCGACCTGCTGGCCAAGGTCGCCCTGGTGAAGGGCATCGTCGACGCCGAGGAGGAGCGCTTCTCCGCCACGCTCGACACGGGCCGCACCTACCTCGACGAGGCCCTCGAGGGCCTCGTCGAGGGTGCCGAGCTTGCCGGCGAGGTGGCCTTCAAGCTGCACGACACCTACGGCTTCCCCATCGACCTCACGGTCGAGATTGCCCAGGCCGCGGGCCACGGCGTTGACATGGACGCCTTCGACGCCTGCATGACCGAGCAGAAGGAGCGCGCCCGCGCCAACGCCAAGGGCGACGCCTGGGGCTCCTTCAACGACGTGTGGGTGGCCCTCTCCGACCAGCTCAGCGCCACCGAGTTCGTGGGCTATGACAACAACGAGGCCGAGGCCGAGGTCGTCGCCATCGTCTCCGAGGGCGAGGCCGTCGACGTTGCCCGCGCCGGTGACAAGGTGGACGTCGTGCTTGGCCGCACCCCGTTCTACGCCGAGATGGGCGGCCAGGTGGGCGACACCGGCACCCTTACCGCCGAGGGCTCCAAGCTCGAGGTGAGCGACACCAAGGGCCACAACGGCCTCTTTGCCCACGTGGCCGTGGTGGCCGAGGGCGAGCTGCACGTCGGCGACGCCGTCTGCGCCTCCATCGACGAGCACCGCCGCGAGCTCATCCGCCGCAACCACACCGCCACCCACCTGCTCGACGCCGCCCTCAAGAGCGTGCTCGGCGAGCACGTGAACCAGGCCGGCTCCCTTTGCAGCAACGAGCGCCTGCGCTTTGACTTCACCCACTTCGAGGCCCTCACGGCCGAGCAGCTCCACGAGGTCGAGGACCTGGTGAACGTGGAGATCTTCGCCGCCAAGCCCGTGGTCACCAAGGTCTGCGGCATCGAGGAGGCCAAGGCCTCCGGCGCCGTGGCCCTCTTTGGCGAGAAGTACGGCGACGTGGTTCGCGTGGTCTCCTGCGGCACCGAGGACGTGCCCTTCAGCCGCGAGCTCTGCGGCGGCACCCATGCCCGCAACACCTCCGAGCTCGGCCTGTTCAAGATCGTCTCCGAGTCTTCCACCGGCTCCAACGTCCGCCGCATCGAGGCCGTGACGAGCCTGGGCGCCCTTGCCTGGCTCGACGAGCGCGTCGAGGCCCTCGACGCCGTGGCCGGCGAGCTCAAGTGCCGCCCCGAGGAGGCCGCGGGCCGCATCGCCGACATGAAGGCCGGCGCCAAGGAGCTCGAGCAGAAGCTCAAGAACGCCCTGCTCGGAGGCTCCTCCGACAAGATCCAGACGGCCATGGCCGCCGCCATCGACTGCGGCTCCTACAAGGCCGTCATCGCTCGCATGGACGGCCTCGAGGCCGGCGAGCTGCGCGAGGCCTGGGACGCCATCCGCAACAAGGCGAACGGCGGCGAGGTTGCCTGCGTGCTGGCCACCGCCACCCCCGAGGGCAAGGTGGCCCTGCTTGCCGCCGGCACCGACGGCGCCGTGGCAGCCGGCTTCGGCTCTGGCGACATCATCCGCAAGGTCTCCGAGTACGTCGGCGGCCGCGGCGGCGGTCGTCCCAACATGGCCCAGGCCGGCGGCAAGGACGCCTCCGGCATCGAGGCGGCCCTCGCTGCCGCCCGCGAGATGCTGGCCTAGGGCTTGGCGGCTCGCAACATAGACATGGCGCGCCTCGCCGGTGTTGGCACGGAGGCCCTCGCATGAGGGCCCTCGCGCTCGACATCGGCGAGGTCCGTATCGGCATCGCGGCAAGCGACGCCTCCGGGCGCATCGCGAGCCCGGTGAAGGTGCTGCCGGCCGCCGAGGTGCTGGCCCATGCCAAGAGCTTCCGCTACATCCTCGAGGACTACGAGCCCGACGTGCTCGTCTGCGGGCGTCCGCAGACGCTCTCGGGCGAGGACGGCCCGCAGGCCGAGCGCGTCATGGCGCAGGCTGCCCAGATCGCCAAGGCATGCGACCTGCCCCTCGAGTTCGCCGACGAGCGCCTCTCTTCCTCTGAGGCAAAACGGATTCTGCGCGAACAGGGGCTCAACGAAAAGCAGATGCGCGGCAAGGTTGATATGATTGCGGCGTCGCTGTTCCTCCAGGCGTGGCTCGACTCCCGAGGTGCGGACGGCAACTAGCAGATTCGCCGCGCGCTTGCGTGGCTGTAGGGAAAGGCACGAAATGGCAGACACACCGGGCAGGCCGGCAGGCTCCCACTTCGCCCCTGACGGCTCGCAGGCCGGCGGCACCACGCCCGCTGGCTCCCGCATGCGCCCGACGCCGCTTTCCGGCACGCGCGCGCCCCAGGTCTCCGGTGCCCATGCGGCCGGGCAGGGGAGCGCCGCTCCCGCTTCCTACCAGGCCGGAGCCCACGCCGCCCCGGCCGCGAGCCAGCCCCTGACGCAGCAGGCCGCGCCCGTGCGTCGTGCGGCCCACGCTGCCCCGCAGGCCCAGGCCGCAGACGCCTCCCAGCCGCGCGGCCGCCATGCCGCGGACGCCACTCAGTCCCAGGCCAACCCCTACGCCGCGTCTGCCGCCGGCGCCGCCCAGCCGCGCGGCCGCCGTGCCGCTGGCCACGCCGCCGGCCACGTTGCCGCCGGCAACACGGCCACCGGCATGCAGAGCCTCGCCACGCCGCGCTCCCGAGACGAGCGCGCCCAGGCCAGGCGCGGCGGCCACTCCCGCAAGGCACCTCTCATCGTCCTCGCCGTTGCCCTCGTGGCTATCGTGGCGGCTGGCGTCGTCTTCATCCCGCGCATCTTCAAGGCAACGCCCACCCAGGAAGAGCTTGCCAACCAGGGCCAGGAGGTGGAGGTCGTCATCGACGACGGCTCGGGTGCCCTTGCCATCGCCTCCAAGCTCAAGGAGGCCGGCGTCATTGCCAGCGCGGACGACTTCGTGACCGAGGTGCAGAAGCAGAAGGCCGACTCCTCGCTCAAGAGCGGCGCCTACGTCTTCACCATCGGCGCCTCCTACGACGACATCATCTCCCAGCTCACCAAGGGTCCCAACTCCACGAACGGCCGCCTCACCATCCCCGAGGGCCTCACCGTCTCAGGCACCGCCTCCACGGTGGAGGCCGCGCTCGGCATCTCGGCCGACGACTTCATCGCCCAGGCCAAGGCCTCCAACTACGCCGGCGAGTTCAGCTTCCTCGCCAACGTCACGGACGACTCGCTCGAGGGCTTCCTCTACCCCAAGACCTACGACTTCTCCGGCCAGAGCGACGTCACAGCCGACACGGTCATCCGCGCCATGCTCTCCCAGTACCAGTCAGACGTTGCCTCGCTCGACTTTGCGAGCGCCGAGGCCTCCCTCCAGGAGCGCTACGGCGTCACCATGAGCGACTACGACATCCTCAAGCTCGCGAGCATCGTGGAGCGCGAGGCCATCACCGCAGGCCAGCGCCCCAAGGTGTCCTCCACCTTCTACAACCGCCTGAAGATCGGCATGGCGCTGCAGAGCGACGCCACCATGGGCTACGTCACCGGCGGCAATGTCTCGGCCGACGACCTCAAGACCGAGAGCCCCTACAACACCTACCTCAACACCGGCCTCACGCCCACGCCCATCTGCTCGCCCTCGCTCGAGTCCATCCAAGCCACGCTTTCCCCGGACGACACCGACTACCTGTACTTCTTCATCACGCAGAACAACGAGTACTTCAGCGCCACCTATGACGAGCACATCCAGGCCGTTGAGGAGAATCGCTAATGGGACTTGTGAGGCCGTGGAAGCGTGCGACCGACGTCACCAGCATCAGCGTGTCTGAGCTCGTGGAGGCTGGCGTCACCTGTGTGCTCATTGACCGCGACAACACCGTGGTTCCCAGGGACACCAAGCGCGCCCCGCAAAGCGCGCTTGACTGGCTGGACGAGCTGCGCGCCGCGGGCATCGGCATCTGCATGGTCTCCAACAACTTCCACACCGCCGAGGTGGAGGCCAGCGCCGCCGAGCTCGGCATGCAGGTGGTACATCACGCCATGAAGCCCGCGCCCTTTGCCGTGAGGCGCGCCCTTGCGCTCATGGGCGCCACGCCCGAACAGGCGGTGCTCGTGGGCGACCAGGTCTTCACCGACGTGATGGCCGGCAACCTCGCCGGCGTGCGCCCCATCCTGGTGGAGCCACAGTCCACCACAGACCTCTGGTACACGCACATCTTCCGCGTCTTCGAGCGCGCGATCGGCGCGCGGAAGTAGCCTGACGTGCTGTTCATCTCCGCGCTGCTGCTCACGGTGCTCGTGGTGGGCTATGTGCTGTGCTCCTGGCTCGCGCTTTATGTGGCCCCCTTTGCGATCGGCCTTGCGCTCGCGCTCTTTGCCGTGTGGGTGTCCGTTGGCGACGCACGCACGCGCGTCATCTCCAACGCGAGCTGCATCGCGGTTGCCGTGCTTGGCCTGGGCTTCCAGGGCCTGCGCCTGCTGGCGCCCGTCGCGCCGCTTCTGCCCGGCTCGCTTTGGTGCGTGCTCTGTGCCGCTGGCCTCACCCTTGTGCTTGCCGCTGCCGAGTTCTTTATGCGCAGCCACCTTGGCAGGCGTGGCTTGGGCTTTGGCGACGTCAAGTACATCGGGGCCTGGGCGCTGGCGCTTGGTCCCGCGGCCGTCTTCGCCCTCGCCTTTGGCTGCCTTGCCGCGAGCGTATGGGCCCTGGCCCGAAAGCAGCGAACCTTTGCCTTCGCACCCTTCCTCTCGGTCGGCTTCGTGCTGGGCTATATCGCGGTCTGCATTCTGAGCTAGGCATCCTACCTCGAGTTTATTGCCGGTGTGGCCCCGCTGAATAATGGATGGTGAACCAACCGGTTTTGAGATGAGGGCAAATTTCCCAACGGCATTTTGATTGCTGCTGCTTGCGTAGCGCCCGCGCTTGCACAGTTTCAGCCTTCATGTCATCTCCTGACGTGTGGCCCTGCGGCCGCGCGGTTCCTCCCCAAAGGGACGTTTAGCATCTGATGACGGGACAGCCGCGCCTTGTCGCTCGGCTGTACGGCAAGGCGCGGCAAGGGCCATCTGAATTCCCCCAGCCGCTTCCTGCGCCGAGCGGCCTTGGCTGCTAGAATCGCTAGAGTGCCTGTGCGGCGCATACGCTAGCTACGAGCCCGAGGGGAGGAAGACATGGCCGGTACCTGCGATTCGTTCGAGGGGATGCCCAAGAGCGAAGCCGCCCACAAGGGGTGCGACCACATCTTCTTCATCGGGTTTCTCGGCGCGGGCAAGACCACCGTGGCACGCAACCTCGGCAACATGTTCCACCGCAGCTTCGTGGACGTGGACCGCATGGTGGAGCGCGAGCTGCACGCGAGCGTGGCCCACATCTTCGAGACGCGTGGCGAGGCGGCCTTCCGTGAGGCCGAGACCCGCTCCCTCGAGAGCCTACGAGACCGCAGGAGCCTGCTGGTGAGCTGCGGCGGCGGCATCATCGAGAGCGAGCGCAATGCGCGCCTCATGCGCGAGATGGGCAGCATCGTCTACCTCGACGGCACGCTCGAGGACAGCCTGCGCCAGATACGGCGCCCCGACAAGCGTCCCGACCTGGGCGACTTCGACCACGCCCGCAAGCTCTACGCGCACCGCCGCCCGCTTTACGAGGCCATCTGCGACTACCGCGTCGTCATTTCCGGAAAAACGTTCGAGGAGGTCGCCTACGAGGCCGGCGGCCTGCTCTGGGAGAGGGGACTGCTATGAGCGAAGAGACTTCTGCTGAGGCCAACGAGCCCGAGGTGAGCGCCGCTGTGACCGAGGCGGCCGCCGAGGCGCCTGGCGAGCTAGTCGCCCCAGAAGCGGTTGCCGCTGAGATTGCTGCCTCCGAGACGCCTGCTGCCGAGCAGCCCGCTGCCCCCGATTCCGCCGAGCCGGCTTCTGAGGCTCCCGCCGAGCCTGCGGCCGATGACGTCGAGACGGCTGATGAGACCGATGCGGCCACCGATGCCGACCAACCTGCCGAAGCCGATGCGGAGGCCGAACCCGAGCCCGAGCCGGCTCCCGTCATCACCCTGCGCCGCCAGTCCATCGTGCTGCGCTCCGGTGCCTGCGACCTGCGCGTGGGTCCCGGCGCCATCGACCAGGTGGGCCAGGCCGCCAAGACCGTCGCCGGCAAGCCTGGCGGTGTCTTTCTGCTGCACGGCGATGACGTCTCCGCAGAGACGGTGGAGACCTGCCGCCGCTACCTCGTCGACCAGGGTTTCTCCCGCGTGAGCATCCACGCCGTGCCCGCGGGCCGCGCCTGCCGAACGCTCGCCCAGGCAAGCGGCATCTATGACGAGCTGGCCGCTGGCAACATCACGCCCGACGACCCCATCGTGGCCGTGGGCGACGCCGACGTCCTCTCGCTTGCCATCTTCGTGGGTTCCACCTGGCAGACGGGCACCTCGGTGGTGGCACTTCCCACCACGCTCGACGGCATGGTGGACGTCACCGTGACCCCGCGCGCCATCGACGCGAACGGCTCGTCGGCCACCCTCCTGGCCCGCGGCAACCTGCGCTACGCCATCTGCGACACCGACCTTCTGCCCGTAGCCGACGATGCCACCTCGCTCATGGCCAACGCCGTGATGGTGGCCGGCGCCATGGCGGCGGGGGAGTCTAACTTCTCCGACCTCGCCATCCGCGCCGACGGCATCATGGAACGAGACGCCCAGACCCTCGTGGACGAGATCCTCGACATCACCAAGGCCCGCACGCGCGTGGCCTCCTCGACCGCGCTGGCCATGCGCCAGGGCGTGCTCTACGGCCTGTCCATGGGTCGCGCCCTTGCCGTGTGCCTGGCCGAGCAGAACGCCGAAGACGAGCGCTTTGCCGTGGAGACCGAGGTCTGCGAGGGGCGCCTGCTGGCCGAGGGCCTGCGCATCTCGGCGCGCCTGGCCGCCGCGCGCCAGGCCGCGACCGACGAGAGCGTCGTCGACCTCGTCTTTGCCCAGGATGCCCTGCTCGACAGGCTCGGCCTTGCCGAGGTGGCCTGCAACGTCAGCGCCGAGCGCCTCATCGAGGTGCTGCGCGCAGACGAGCTCTCGCACTCCAACCGCTTCATGCTGGCACTGCCCCTGGGCTACGGCCGCGTGAGGCTCAGCGCCGTTGAGGACGAGATGCTCTCCGAGCACCTGAGCGGCTGGTGCCGCGCCCGCAAGAAGCTCGCCCGCCGCCGCGCCAAGGCCGCCGCGGCCGAGGCCGCCGGAGAGACGCCGGCCGAGCCCGAGGCTCCCGCTGCGGAGTCCGAGGTGCCTGCCGAGGCCTAGCTTCCGGGCGGCAGGGGGTCGGCTTGCCTCGTGCAGGCTTTCCGTGCGCCGGGCTTTCCGCCCGGCGGCCGCGCAGCGGTCGCGTCTTGGCTCTCCTTGTGCCCGCCTCAAGCGGCCGTACTCGCCGCCTGGCGCCTGGCGCCTGGCGCCTGACGCCTGACGCCCGCACTGCGACCGCGAGCCAGCCCGGCTCGCCCTCGCCCCCGCAGCCCAAACTCGCGTAACAACCAAAAAGGGAAGGAATAGAAATGGCAGATGAGAAGGCTTGCGCCGCGCGCGTCGCGCGTCTGCGCGCCATCATGGAGGAGCGCGGCTACGACGCCGTGATCCTGCGCAACAACCCCGACCTGCGCTGGCTCACCGGCTGCGAGCGCACCTTTGACGACGAGACGGCCCACACCGTGGTCATCACGGCCACCCGCCAGCTGCTCCACACCGACTCTCGCTACTACAACACCTTCTGCGAGCGCCTGGGTGAGAACACCGCCTGGGAGCTCGACGAGAGCCTCGTTTCCGCCCACGAGTGGGCGGCCGACCAGGTCCGCGACGCCCGCGCCCGCGTGGTGGCCATCGAGGACACCTGCACGTTGGACTTTTACGACGCCCTCAAGGTGGCCCTGGCCGCCCGTTCGGTGGCGCCGGCCCTGCCGCGCCTGCACGGCGACCTCGTGCGCGTCCGCGCCGTCAAGGACGCCGAGGAGATCGAGCTCATGCGCCAGGCGCAGAAGATCACCGACGACGCCTTCGCCTACATCTGCGGCTACATCAAGCCTGGCATGACCGAGCAGCAGATCCGCGCCGAGCTGGAGAACTACATGCTCTCCCACGGCGCCAACGCCCTTTCCTTCGACTCCATCATCGCCGCCGGCCCCAACGGCGCCAACCCGCACGCCCAGCCGGGCCCGCGCGAGGTGCAGCCTGGCGACATGATCGTCATGGACTACGGCTGCTGCGTGGCCGACTACCACTCCGACATGACCCGCACCGTGTGCCTGGGGCAGCCCAGCGAAGAGCAGCGCCACGTCTACGACGTCGTGCGCCAGGCCCACGAGGAGTGCGCCGCCATGGCCCGCGCCGGCGTCATCGGCAAGGACGTCTACGACCACAGCGTCAAGGTCATCACCGACGCCGGCTACGGCGACTACTACAAGCACGGCCTCGGCCACGGCGTGGGCGTCGAGATCCACGAGGAGCCCAACTTCAACCGCCGCAACACCGAGCCCATCCCGGCCGGCGCCGTCATCACCATCGAGCCGGGCATCTACCTGCCGGGCAAGTTCGGCGTGCGCCTCGAGGACTTTGGCCTGGTGACCGAGCAGGGTTATGAGCCCTTCACGACATCGCCGCACGAGCTCACCTGCATTCCCTGCTAGGGCACGTCCCGTGCTATAGTGTGAGATTGCATGAACGTATGGAGCCCCACCTTTGGGGCATAGCTCAGGAAGAGAGTTTAGGATGCAGCAGATCAGCACCGCCGAGTTCAAGAACGGCATGGGTCTCAAGATCAAGGACAAGATCTACACCATCGTCGAGTTCCAGCACGTGAAGCCCGGCAAGGGTGGCGCCTTCGTCCGCTACAAGATCAAGGACCTGCGCAGCGGCCGTGTCATCGGCGACCAGACCTGCAACGCCGGCTCCAAGTTCGACTCCGTCATGCTCTCCACCAAGGAGATGCAGTACCTCTACAACGACGGTGACAACTACTACTTCATGGACATGGAGACCTACGACCAGATCCCCGTCCCGTCCGACTTCATCGGCGAGAACTCCAAGTGGCTGAAGGAGAACGACACCTGCCAGCTCATGTACGCCGACGAGGACCTGCTCACCGTCCAGCCGCCCATGTTCATCGAGGTCGCCATCACCGAGACCGACCCGGGCTTCAAGGGTGACACCGTCCAGGGCGGTGGCAAGCCCGCCACCGTGGAGACCGGCGCCGTCATCCAGGTCCCGATGTACCTCAACGAGGGTGACGTCATCAAGGTCGACACCCGCGA
>CAVHKV010000021.1:3061-7203 GCA_963636635.1 uncultured Bacteroidales bacterium | reverse complement strand
TCACGCCGGCGAGAAGCTCGGCGTAGCGGTCCTCGGCGTGGACGTGGATGAAGTCCACGTCGAACTGCTTGGTGAAGACCTCCTCCACCTGCTCGGGCTCGCCCTTGCGCAGCAGGCCGTGGTTGATGAACACGCAGGTCATCTGCTTGCCCACGGCGCGGGCGCCAAGGGCTGCCACCACGGAGGAGTCAACGCCGCCGGAAAGCGCGAGGATGACGCGGTCCTCCCCCACCTTCTCGCGGAACTCGGCCGTCATGGTCTGGACGAGGTTGTCCATGGACCAGTTGGCCTCAAGGCCGCAGATGCCAAAGAGGAAGTTCTTGAGGAGCTGCTGGCCGTACTCGGTGTGCTTGACCTCGGGGTGGAACTGGGTGGTGAAAATCTTCTTCTCCGCGTTCTCCATGGCCGCGACCGGGCACACGTCGGTGCTCGCCGTGACGGTGAAGCCCTCGGGGACGTCCTTCACCGCGTCGAAGTGGCTCATCCACACGGTCTGGCTCGCGGGCGTCTGCTCAAACAGGGCCGACTCGCCGCTCACGTGGAGCTCGGCCGGGCCGTACTCGCCCACCTCGGGGTGGTGCACCGTGCCGCCCAGCGTCACGGCCGTGATCTGGTGGCCGTAGCAAAAGCCCAGCACCGGCAGGCCAAGCTCGTAGATGGCCGGGTCAACGCGCGGGGCATCCTCGGCGTTGACGCTGGCGGGGCCGCCGGAGAGGATGATGGCGCTCGCGCCGGCCTCGCGGATCTCCTCGGCGGAGGCGTCGCAGGGCAGAATCTCGGAATAGACGTGCAGGTCGCGCACGCGGCGGGCGATGAGCTGTCCGTACTGTGCGCCAAAGTCGAGAACGATGACCTTCTGCTGGCTTGTCTGCATGAACTCCTCCGTAGCTACGTGGCTCATGGGCGCGCCCGCTCGGGCGGCCTGGATTTGCAACTTCCCCATCATACGACATGGCCCTTTGCCGCCACGGCTACGCTCGCGTGATTCTTGTGAACATCCGCTAGCAATACTGTGGACTTTGGCCATCTTTTAGCTCGCGCTAGTACCATTGATTCGTTTTTGCGCGGACAGACGCCTGCGCCCGGCGCTGGCCTTTTGGCCCGCACCACCAAGACAAGGCCGCACGCGGCGGCCGGCCGAACGACCACAGCCTAGGGAGCTTGCATGCCCAGAAGCAGGAAGAACGACCAACAGAACCTCGGCGAATACTCACGCACCGACGGCGCAGACCGCTACTCCCGCGCCCGTCGCAAGCGTGGCCGCCACAAGGGCGCCAAGATCGCCCTCGGCATCGTCATCGCCGTCCTCGCCGTCGGCTGCACGGCTGCCTTTGCCTTCATATCCCGCTTCTCGGGCAGCTTTGGCATGACGAACGACACGGCCCTGCACAGCACCCTTTCCGAGGCCGTCTCGGGCGACCCCTTCTACATGGTCCTCATCGGCGTCGACAAGGACGAGTACCGCAGCGAGAGCAGCGAGTACGGCTCGTCCCAGGGCGCCTACCGCACCGACTCCATCCTGCTTGCCCGCGTTGACCCCACCGCCAAGCAGGTGACGCTCGTCTCCATCCACCGAGACACGCTCGTCGACTTTGGCTCCTACGGCAAGCAGAAGATCAACACCGCCTACTCCATCGGCAGCCAGCGCCAGGAGGCCGGCGAGGAGAACGTCTCCGGCGCCTCCTACACCGTCGAGACCATCTCCAAGTTCGCGGGCGTGCCCATCTCCCACTATGCCGAAATTGACCTCGACCAGTTCATCAGCGTGGTTGACACCATCGGCGGCATCACGGTGAACGTGCCGGTGGACTGCTATGACCCGGAGTACACCGGTGCCGACATCAAGGCCGGCGAGCAGACCCTGGACGGCGACAACGCCCTGAAGCTTTGCCGCGCCCGCCACGCCTACGACAGTTACGGCGACGGCGACCTGTACCGCGCCGCCAACCAGCGCATGGTCATCGGCGCCATCCTCAAGAAGATCCTCGCGAGCGACGCGGCCACCATCGCCAGCACCGTCACCACGCTGGCCGACTCCGTCTCCACCGACCTCTCGGTGGCCGACATCCTCTCCCTGGCCACGCAGTTCCAGGGCTTTGACATGAGCACCGACATGTTCAGCGGCATGGAGCCCACCAACCCCAAGTACGTGAACAACACCTGGTACGAGATCTGTGACATCGACGGCTGGCAGAAGATGATGACCCGCGTGAACCAGGGCCTCTCCCCCTACGAGGACGAGAGCGAGGACTCCACGCTGGGCGTTGCCGGCGCGGGCACGGCCACCAAGAACGAGAGCGGCACCACCACCTCGTCCTCGGCCAGCAGCTCAGACTCCAGCAGCTCCGAGTCCAGTTCCACCGACTACTCGGGCACCGTTGAGGTGCTGAACGGCGCCGGTGTGGACGGCCTTGCGGGCCGCGTGGCCGCGAGCCTCTCCAACAAGGGCTTCTCCACCACCGCCGCCACGGCCGACAGCATGGACTACTCCACCACGCGCATCATCTACGTGGGCTCCGAGAACCAGGCCAAGGCCCAGGCCATAGCCGAGACGCTGGGGCTTTCCAACGTCGTGGCCGATGACGGCACCTACGCCGGCGAGGCCAACGTCGTGGTGGTGCTCGGCGCCGACATGGCCAACAACTAGCCCACGCCTAGGGCCTGGCGGTCAGGGATGCCACGCAAGCGCGAGCATAGGGTTATGAGCGAGGCCGAGCAGCGTGCCGCGGGCGCGGCCGCCCAGGGCAGGCATGCCGCCGGCACGCCGCAGTCCGGCTCGCGGTTTGAGCGCTCGGGCAACGCATACGGCTCGCAGGGAGCCAGCAACGGCTACGGCTCGCAAGGGGCCGGCGGCGGCTACGCCGGCTCGGACGGCGCCGGCTATGGCGCGGGCCAGGGCTACGACGCCAGCAACGCCAGCGGGCACGCAGCCGGAAACGGGTACGGCTCGCAAGGGGACGGGCACTCCCCCGCCGGCAACGGATACGGCGGCCCCAACGGCTACGGCAGTCCCGCCAACCAACCGCCGCGCACCGTCTCGCGCTCCGAAGCAAACGACGTCGCCCGCTACCGCCAGATGCGCCAGGCAAAGGACGAGACCCCGCTGCAGCGTGCCGTCCGGCGCGGTCGCCAGGCCATCCCCGGCGCCGAGGCGCGCCAGGCGCGTCGCAGCGGCTACGGCACCGAGGTGCAGGGCATGCGCCAGCGTCCCAGCTTTGACGCGCATCGCGCGGCCAAGTACGCCAAGCGCGGCCTTCTCGGCCTCGTTGCCGTCCTCGTTGCCTTCTCCGTGATTCTCACCATCCGCATGAACGCGGGCGTCTCACTCGAGACACGCGCGGCGCTTAGCCCCGCGCTGCCGGGCCAGCCCTTCTACATGCTGCTCGTGGGCACCGACAAGGACGAGTACCGCGAGGAGAACAACAGCACAGACGGCATCTACCGCACAGACTCCATCATCCTGGCGCGCGCGGACCCCATCGCCGCCAAGCTCACGCTCGTCTCCATCCAAAGGGACACCCTCGTTGACCTGGGCGGGGACTACGGCGAGCAGAAGATCAACGCGGCCTACGCCATCGGCGGGGCGCCCATGCTCATCAAGGCCGTCTCCAACCTCGCCGGCGTCTCCATCGCCCATTACGCCGAGATTGACCTCGACCAGTTCATCAGCGTGGTGGACGCCATCGGCGGCATCACGGTCAACGTGCCGGTGGACTGCTACGACCCGGACTACACCGGCGCTGACATCAAGGCCGGCGTCCAGACGCTCGACGGCGACAACGCCCTCAAGCTCTGCCGCGCGCGCCACGCCTACGACCAGTACGGCGCCGGCGACTACTACCGCACGGCCAACCAGCGCATGGTGCTCGGTGCCATCCTCAAGAAGTCGCTCTCGGGCAACCCCTTCATGCTCTTTGCCTGCATGAACACGGGATCTGCCAGCGTCACCACCGACCTCACGGGCTTTGACCTCATGTTCCTGGGTGTGCGCTTCATCGGCTTCAACATGAGCGAGGACCTCTACTCGGCGCTGGAGCCCACTGTCTCGAGCTACGAGAACAGCACCTGGTACGAGCGCGTGAACGAGGAGGCCTGGTCCAAGATGATGAGCCGCGTGGACCAGGGCCTGCCGCCCTACGAGA
>CAVHKV010000021.1:0-2861 GCA_963636635.1 uncultured Bacteroidales bacterium | reverse complement strand
ACGCAAAAGCGCCCCGGAACCATTGGGTCCCGAGGCGCTTCCCATAAACCAAGGTTTTTGCCGCGCAGACGCGCTGCCGCATGGCGCTCACGCACTCGCCAGGCACGGCCGCGCGCACGACCAATGCGGCCCTACACGTTGAAGCGGAAGTGCATGACGTCGCCATCGTTGACAACGTACTCCTTGCCCTCCATGCGCAGCTTGCCGGCGGCCTTGCAGCCGGCCTCGCCGCCGAGCTCCACGTAGTCCTCGTAGCTCGCGACCTCGGCCTTGATGAAGCCGCGCTCAAAGTCGGAGTGGATGACGCCGGCGGCCTGCGGGGCCTTGGCGCCCACCGGGATGGTCCAGGCCTTGACCTCCATCTCGCCGGCCGTGAAGTAGCTCTGAAGGCCCAGCGTGCTGTAGGCCACACGCGCCAGCACATCCAGGCCGCTTGCCTCGATGCCCAGGTCGGCGAGGTACTCGGCAGCCTCCTCGGCATCCAGCTCGGAAAGCTCGGCCTCGATCTTGGCGCAGACCGGGATGGGCGTGATGCCGTCGATGGGGGCGAGCTCATCGGTGAGGGAGTCCTCGTCCACGTTGGCCACGTAGATGATGGGCTTCATGGTGAGTAGGAACAGGTCGCGGGCGGCGGCGCGCTCCTCGGGCGTCATCTCCATGGTGGCGGCACGGTTGCCGTCGTTGAGCCAACCCACGAGGCGCTTGGCCACCTCGAGCTTGGGCGCGAGCTCCTTGTCGCGGCGTGCCTCCTTCTCGAGCTTGGGAATCTGCTTCTCGAGCGTCTGGATGTCAGCCAGGATGAGCTCGGTCATGATGGTCTCGGCGTCGCCCGCCGGGTCCACGAACTCGCCGGTGCGACCCACCTCGCGCATGACGTTGGGGTCGGAGAAGTAGCGCACGACCTCGCAGATGGCGTCGGTCTCGCGGATGTTGGCGAGGAACTGGTTGCCCAGGCCCTCGCCCTCGGAGGCGCCCTTCACCAGGCCGGCGATGTCCACGAACTCAACCGTGGCCGGCACGATGCGGCCCGGATGCACAATCTGTGCCAGCTTGGCGAGGCGGCCGTCGGGCACGTCCACGATGCCCACGTTGGGCTCGATGGTGGCGAAGGGGTAGTTGGCGGCCAGGCCGCCCTTCTTGGTGAGGGCGGTGAACAGGGTTGACTTGCCGACGTTGGGCAGGCCGACGATGCCGATGGAAAGAGCCACGATGTTCCTTTCGACGCTGCCGAGCATATCCGGCAGGCTTATCTAGCTGCGGCGAGGCGCCGCCTTTGTTGCTTGGGTTGGGCCGACGCAAGCCAGCCCTGTGCATTTTACGCCCGCTTGCGCGCCACGCGCGGCGGCACCGGTTCCCAGCACGGGGCCAGGGCGGCCGTCACCATAATCCGCCTACACGAACGCGCGGCGCCCTTGGCGCGCGGACGCAACGGACGCGGGGGCAAGGACGACGAGGCAGAGGCGCCCGTGGCACGACCGTAATCGACGTCCGCGGCGCGCATTCGCAATCGACGCCCGCAACCCCGCACGCGAGCCGGTGCGCCGGCGCCGCTAGTCCGTATCGAGCTTCTCGAGGAAGTCCAGGCCGCGCTTGAGCTGCTCCATGCCCTGCTTCTTGAGCTTGGCCATCTCGGCCTTCTGCTGCTCCTGGCGCTTCTTGCGCTCGATCTCCTCCTTGTCGGGGACCACGAGCTCGGCGGCGTCGTACGGCTCGTAGGCAAGGGCCTTCTCGGGGCAGACCCTGAGGCAGGCGCCGCACTCCACGCAGTAGGCGCTCTCCACCTTAAAGACGCCGTTGTCGGCCAGCTCGCAGGCGCGCGTGGGGCAGACGTCCACGCACTCGCCGCAGAGGTTGCAGCGGGCCGGGTCGCAGACGGGACGCTGGGGCGAGAGACGAACGGCCAGCTTGGGGTGGCGCTGCAACGTGGTCATCACGAGCTGGCGGCGCTGGGTGAGCACGCGGCGCTTGCGGGCGGGCGTGGGCGCCGAGGCCCCCTCGATGGTGTGGGTGATGGCGTTGATGCGACGGGTGTTCTCGTCGATCTTCTGCGTGATGGAGCGCGCCATGGCCACAGCCGGGTTCACGGCGCCGATGGCGGCCATGCCCTGCTTGCCCAGGCTGTCGATAAACTCCTTGCGCTCAAAGGCGTGATTCTTGGTGTAGTCGAGGTCCTTCTCGTCCACCTCCAGGCCAAGGCCCTTGCCGCAGAGCTGCTCGGCAAGCTCGATCTGGGCGCCGAGGGTCTCCTCGCCGGTGGTGTTGCGGCAGCGGTCGCAGATGCCAAGCGGCAGGTAGGCGCTCACGTTGGGATAGTCGGTGAGGATGGAGAACCACACCTCGGCCGGAACGTCGCCCAGGCAGGGCAGCACGACCTCGTTCTCCTGCGGCTTGCGACCGATGGCCCTCGTGCAGGTGACGTAGGCGTGGTCGTAGGCGCTGGCGGCGCGGACGATGCGCTCGTAGAGGCGGCGTGGGTTGATCTTGGGCGAGGTGAGAGAGCCGCTGGGGCAGACGGCCACGCACAGGCCGCACTTGCGGCAGTTGTCGGCAATCTCGATGGAACCCTCGGAGAGGTCGATGGACTTGGTGGGGCAGACGTCAACGCACTTGGTGCAGAGCTTGGGGTTCTTGGCCTGGCACGAGATGCAGTTGTTGACGTTGCCGCGCGGGCGGTCCTTGTAGTCGGCCGGGTTCCAGGTCTCCACGTCCTCGGGGTTCACCGAAAGGGCGCCGGCGATGTCCTGCACCGGGTTGGAAAGCGACTGGAAGTCGTTCTTAATGTCGATGAACTCATCGAGCAGATCGCGGTTTTCCTCGGCCAAGGCCCTCTCCCCTCAAGCGACGCGCCTCTCCCCGGAGGC
>CAVHKV010000020.1:0-4931 GCA_963636635.1 uncultured Bacteroidales bacterium | reverse complement strand
CGACGGCGGGAGCGCCTGCCCTCGCCGGGCGCGCTCTGCTTGGCCTCGTCCATGTTGTTCTGGCCGGGGAGCTGCTCGGCGGCGTCGCCCGAGACCTCCACGGTCTTGCGGCGACGACGCTTGCGGCCGCCGGCCTCGCCCTCGCTCGGCGCGGCAGCGCCGGTAGCGGCAGCAGCGGCGCCACCCTTGTTGCCGCCCTTGTTGCGACGGCGACGCCCGCCGCCGCGCTCCTCGGTCACAAAGAGGTCTTCCTCGGAGACGGTCTCCTCCGGAATGAGGCCGTTCTTGCGGTCCAGTTCCTCGAGCGCGGCGCGCACCTCGGGGCTGGCCAGGCGGTCCATCGTCTCGCGCAGCACGGTGTCGGGCCTGCAGGGGCAGCCCAGCTCCTCGCTCTTCTTGCAGGCGGCCTCGCTGGCCTGCATCTCGGCGAGCGGCACGCGAATCTGCTTGCCGTTCTCCAGACGTAGGGCGAGCTGCTCCTTGGGCGTGTCGTACTCCACGATCTTGGCCGTGCCGAGCGGCGTCTGGATCACGGCGTTCTTCTTGGGGGCGCGCTGCTTGAAGTCGCGGTAGGCCTCGAACTCGTAGCGCAGGCAGCACATGAGGCGGCCGCAGGCGCCGCTGATCTTGTTGGAGTTGAGCGGCAGGTCCTGCTCCTTGGCCATGCGGATGGAGACCGGCTCAAAGCCGCTGCCAAAGCGCGCGCAGCACAGCTCCTGGCCGCAGTGGCCAAAGCCGCCCACAAAGGCGGCCTCCTCGCGCACGCCCACCTGGCGCATGTCCACGCGCTCGTGCAGCTCGCGGGAGAGGTCGCGCACGAGCTGGCGGAAGTCCACGCGCTCGTCGGCGGAGAAGTAGCACACGACCTTCTCGCCGCCAAAGATGTACTCCACGCCCACGGGCTTCATGTCCAGGCCGCTCTTTGAGACGAGGCGGCGGAAGGTGGGCATGGCCGCGTCGCCCTTCTGGGCGAGCCTGTCGGCAAGCTCGAGGTCCTCGTCGGTGGCCACGCGCAGCACGGCCTTGAGGGCCGCGCCGTCGGTCTTGCGGTTGAGCTCGGCCTCGTCCACCTCGTGGGGGTCGGCCGTGGCCAGGCCCAGCTCGCGGCCGCGCTCGGTTGCGCAGACGACGTGGTCGCCCTCTACGGCGCCGGTGTCGGACGGGTCGAACCACAGCTCACGCGTGGCGTAGGCGAACTTCACCGGGATGACGGTGGGCATAGTGCCTCCTTGCAAGTAAGAAGCATGACCTCGAGGGCCAGCTGGGGTGATACGTTGCGGGCGAGGTCTTCTGCGGCGGCGCGCACGCACGCGAGCGCCGCGAGGGCGCCGGCAGTGTTGGTGGCGGAGGCAAGGCGTGAGACCACGTCCTCAAAATCGGCGTTGACGATGGGCTCGCCCGTGGCCTCAAGGCGCGTCAGCACGTCCCTGAGCAGCGACTCGGCCGCCGATAGAAGTTCCATGATACCCGAACGCTCGCGGGCGGTTAGCTCGCGCTTGTTGCGCTGCTCCACGAGCTTTTGGGCCTTGGAGGAGAGGAAGTCGGCGCTCTCCTCCGCTTCTTGGGTCTGCTGGGCCGCCACGTCCTCGAGCTCCACCTTGGCGGCGGCAGCCAGGTCGCGCGCGGCGCACAGGACGTCCCAGGAGTCGTCGCGGGCAAGCTCGCCCAGCGTACGCACCATGAGGCGACGGGCTTCGCGACGGGCCGGCGTGCGCAGGTAGTCGCAGGCGCGCTCGGGGGTGCCGGCCACCGCCAGGGCAATGCGGGCGGCCGGGTCATCTGGCGAGATGCCGACGGTGAGGGCCACGCGCCGGGCCGCCTCTGCCGGCTCGCTCACGCGGAAGGGCACGAGCTGGCAGCGCGAGACGATGGTGGGCAGCACCGCGTCGGCCGTGCGGGCCATGAGGATGAAGACGACGCCGGCCGGCGGCTCTTCGATGGTCTTGAGCAGGGCGTTTGCGGAGGCGTCGCGCAGGGTCTCCACGCGGTCCATGATATAGACCTTGGCGGCGGCACGGATGGGCGCAAGCGAGACGTCCTCGATGAGCGAACGCACCTGCTCCACCACGTAGCCCGAGGCGCCCTCGGGGGCGATCCAGTGGACGTCGGGATGGGTCTTGTGCGCCACTCGGATGCACTCGTCGCAGGCATCGCAGCCGTCGTGCTCGCAGATGATGCACTTGGCGAGCGCCATGGCGGCCTCGGCCTGGCCGCAGCCGGGGGCGCCGAGGAACAGGTAGGCGTGGCCCACGCGGTGCTCGGTCACGGCGGCGCGCAGGTACTCGCGCACGCGCGGCTGCCCCACGAGCGACTCGAGGGCGCGAGGCTCCTCCACCGCGCTAACCACGGTGGGCCTCGTTTGCAGCGGCCTCGCCGAGCAGGCCGGCCTCGGCCAGCACGGCGTCGATGGAGGCGGCCACCTGCTCGGGCGTGCCGGCGGCGCTCACGAGGCGCACGCGGGCGGGCTCGGCCGCGGCGAGGGCAAGGTAGTCGGCACGGACGCGCTGCTGGAAGGTCAGGCCCTCTGCCTCCATGCGGTCGTGCTCGCCACGCTGTCCCGCGCGCGAGAAGGCCTCGGCCGGATCCATGTCGAGCACGAGGGTCACGTCGGGCACGAGGCCGCAGCTACCAAGCTCGTTGGCGCGGCGCACGAGGGCGTCGTCAAAGCCGCGGCCGCCGGCCTGGTAGGCGTGGGTGGAGTCGTAGAAGCGGTCGCAGACCACCACGGCGCCGCGCGCGAGCGCAGGCTCGATGACCTCGCGCACGAGCTGGGCGCGGGAGGCCTCAAAGAGCAAGAGCTCGCACTCGGCAGACATCTCGGAGTTCTCGGGCGAGAGGAGCAGGGCGCGGATCTTCTCGGAGATGGTGGTGCCGCCCGGCTCGCGCAGGCGCACGACCTCGTGGCCCGCGGCCTCCAGGCGCTCCACCAGCATGGCCACCTGCGTGGACTTGCCGGCGCCGTCCACACCCTCGAAGGTCAGGAAGAGGCCGCGACCAACAATCTCCTTGCGCTCGGCCATCTACAGCGCCTGCCTTGCGGCGATGATCTGGTCGAGGACCTGCAGCACGCCGCGCTCGTCGTTGGAGGGAGCCACCAGGCGGGCGTGCGGGGCCATGACCTCGCCGGCGTTGGCCATGACGTAGCCAAAGCCGACCTCGTCGATCATCTCGGCGTCGTTGGCGGCGTCGCCAAAGGCGCACATCTCGTCCATGCCCAGGCCCAAAAGCTCGCCCACGCGGCGCATGGCGCTGCCCTTGTTGATGCCGGAGGGCATGACGTCGAGCCACATGATGTCGCCGCAGGCGTAGGAGAAGTTGGCGCCGTCGACGCTGCCCATGATGTCGTGGCAGCGCTCGTAGGCGTCGTTGTTGGGGAAGTACACGGTGAACTTGTCGGCCGTGTCGTCCACCTGCTCCAGGTCGTCCACGTAGACGATGTTGGTGTAGAACTCGCGGAAGCACTCGTCATAGCGCTTGGCCACGTGCTCGGTGTAGCAGGCGTTCGTTGCGCACACGAGGCCGATGGCGCCCTGCTCGTGGCAGGCGCGGGCCAGGGTGTGGTAGGTGGCCACCGGCATGTTGGCCTGGTAGAGCACCTCGCCAAAGCGCGAGATGAGGCCGCCGTTGTCACAGACGAACATGATCTTGTCCGCGAGGTGGCCCAGCATCTCCTGCAGGGTGTAGAGGGGACGTCCGCTCGCCACGGCAAAGGTCACGCCCAGCTCGTAGAGGTCGCAGACGCGCTGCTCCAGGCCCTCGGGCAGGCTCTGGTCCTCCATCAGCAGGGTGTGGTCCATGTCGGCTGCCACAAAGCGCACGTGCTCGATGCCGGCCGGCTGCGGCGTCACGTCAAACATCTGTCCCCTCTCGCCCTACTCGCTGGCCTTCTTGGAAGCAGACGCGCCCTTCTTGGCGGTCTTCTTCGCGGCCGTCTTCTTGGCCGTGGTCTTCTTGCCCGTGATCTTCTTAGTGGCGGTCTTGGCGCCGCCCTCGGCCTTCTTCGCAGCCGAACGCGCGCCGCGCCCGCGGGCGGGCGTCTTGCGCTCGTTGGTGGGGCAGTCCATGTTCACGCACTTCTTCCACGGGCCGCGCGCCGTCTCAACCACGATCATGGGAGCTCCGCACTCGGGGCAGGTCTCGTCGGTGGCGGTGAGCTTGCCGCGGGCCGGCAGCGGGTAGCTCGTGCCGCACTCGTCGTAGTTGGTGCAGCGGATGAAGCGCTTGCCGCTGCGCTCGCTCTTGTGGGCGATGAGCTCGCCAACACGCCCCGCCTCGGCGCAGGCCTTGCAGGTGCCCACCTTGAGGTCGGGCTCGTAGTTGGTGGGGCACTGCGGGTTGATGCAGATCTCATACGCCTTGGCGCGGAACGGCTTGCACTTGATGCGCGGGGCGCCGCACTCCGGGCACACCGCGGCCTCGCCCTCGAGCGCCTCGTAGCGCACGCCGCTCGGCAGCGGGTAGGTGACGTCGCAGTCGGGCCAGCCCATGCAACCCACAAAGCTGCCGCGGGTCTTGGCGCTGGACTTCACCACGAGGTCCTTGCCGCACTTGGGACATGCCCCCACGCGCGCGTCGGCCGTGACGGCGTCGGCGATGGCCTCGCCCAGGTCGTCCTTGTGCTCGATGAGGGCATCGAGCATGCCGGCGAGCAGGGCGCGGGAGTGGTAGACCACCTGGTCCTGGGAGTCCTGGCCCTGGGCCACCTTGGTCATGTCCTGCTCGAGCTCGCTCGTCATGTCCGGCGTGGTGATGCGCGGGGCGAACTCGTGCAGGGCGTCGATGATGGCCATGCCGAGCTGGCTGGGCTCCACCGGGTCGTTCTTGAGGTACTTCACCGTGTAGAGGCGCTCGATGATGCTGGCGCGGGTGGACTTGGTGCCCAGGCCGCGCTTCTCCATCTCCTGGATGAGCTTGCCCTGGCTGTAGCGCGC
>CAVHKV010000019.1:0-18228 GCA_963636635.1 uncultured Bacteroidales bacterium | reverse complement strand
ACCGCGGGTTCGAATCCCGCTGGGGGCACCATAGAAAACAGCAGCTCAGAGGCATAAAACCTCTGAGCTGTTTTCGGTTTCGGGGCTGTGTGTAGCAAGCGGTGTAACAAAGTGTGTAACAAGCGTTGCAATTGGCCGCTTGCCGCGCGGTCAGCGCCGGCCAACGCGTCCGTACTTCGCCTGCGCGGTGGCTCCGCGCTCGCTACTCCTTGCTGCCTTCGCTCTTGCTCTTGCGGCCGGCTCGGATGCGCCCGCCGTTGATCTCGAAGTCGCGCTCGATGACCTTGTTGTAGACCGACATCACCTTGTAGAAGGCGTTGATCTCCTCGGGCGTGCACTCCTTGCTGAGCTCGCCCATGGTCTTCGCGATGTCCACGGTGTCGTAGAGCTTGTGCGCGTTGCTCAGGCGGATGCCAGCCTCGGTGGGGTAGAGGCAGACGAGCTTTCCGTTCGTTTCGCTCTTGCGCTTCTCAACCAGGCCCCACTCCGTCAGACGGCTGACCGTCTGGGAGAGGGCGCTCTTGGTCTTGTGCCAGAACGCCGCGAGCTCCGTCACCGTTGTGCCGGGCTTTTCCTCGATATAGGTGAGCGTGTGGGCCTCGATCATCGTGAGCGGGCGGCCTTCGCCGTAGTCGTGGACGGAGAGGATGTACTCGCCGTACATGATGACGAACTGGTAGATGTGATTGTGACGTTCGTTAAGCGCGCGAAACGTTTCGTCAATCATTCCGTAGTCCTGAGGGTTGATTGCCGGCGCGCTCTCGTTTGCGACCTCAGCAGTCATATATAGCTCCTAGCTGGGATTATCCCTTCATTCCCTTTCATTATCCCCATTCTACGGTCATTTTGCGCCAAAGGCCAACAAATGGCGAAAAATAAGAAACGTGTAAGCGGCTTAACCGTCTGCCGTCCAAAATCTGCCGTTCGCGGCCAAAAAGCTACTCGCTCGTGCCTATAATAGTTAAGCTCCTAAATCGAAAGCGGTCAGAAGACCGCGTTCCACAGCAAAAAGAGGGTCATGTGCCCTCTCATGGTAAAGGCGCTCAACTAATGAAGGGAAGCACCATGAACGCAGAGGAATTCGTCGAGAAGTACTACGTTGACCGCACCGGCACCGCCAGCCTCAAGTGGGACGCCCTTGACGTCCGCTTTGGTGACCCGAGCCTCATCTCCATGTGGGTCGCCGACATGGAGTTCCGCACGCCCGAGTGCGTGACCGACGCCCTGCGCAAGCGCGTCGACCACGGCGTCTTCGGCTACTCCTTCGTGCCCGACTCCTACTACGAGGCCGTCATCGACTGGGAGTACAACCACCACGGCTACAAGGTCGAGAAGGACTGGATCCGCGTTTCCCCCGGCGTCGTGGCCGCCATCTACTGGAGCGTCAACTGCTACACCAACCCCGGCGACGCCGTCATCATCACCACGCCGGTCTACTACCCGTTCCACAATGCGGTCAAGGACTCCGGCCGCAAGCTCGTGACCTGCGACCTCAAGTACGACAAGGGCGTCTTCACCTTCGATGCCGAGGCGTTTGAGAAGGCCATCGTCGACAACGACGTCAAGATGCACATCCTCTGCTCGCCGCACAACCCGGCCGGCCGCGTCTGGACCGCCGAGGAGCTCACCAGCATGCTCGAGATCTGCTACAAGCACAACGTCCTCGTCGTCTCCGACGAGATTCACCAGGACCTCGTGCTGAGCAGCGAGCGCAAGCACATCCCGTCCGCCGTGGTCGCCGACGGCAAGTACTCCAAGAACCTGATTACCTGCTTCGCCTCGTCCAAGACCTTCAACCTGGCCACCTGCCTCACCTCCACGATCGTCATCGAGGACGAGGAGCTCCGCAAGAAGTGGGACGTGTTCACCAACGTCTATCACAACGTCGAGGTGAACGTCTTCGGCGTCACCGCCGTCGAGGCCGCCCTGCGCGGTGGCGAGGAGTGGTACGAGGGCCTCAAGCAGGTGCTCGAGTCCAACTACCAGATCGTGGTCGACGGCCTCTCCGAGTTCGAGGACGTCTACGTCTCGCCGCTCGAGGGCACCTACCTCGTCTTCGTTGACCTGCGCAACCGCGTCTCCCTTGAGGACACCCACGAGTTCACCCAGGACCGCTGCCGCCTCGCGGTTGACTACGGCGAGTGGTTCGGCTCCAACTTCGCCGGCTTCATCCGCCTCAACATGGGCACCCACCCCGACACCGTCCGCAAGGCGGTCGCCAACATCGCCGAGGGCCTGCGCGCCCTTGAGGCCTAAGAGGGAAGGTTTCCCAAGATGAAAAAATTCTGGTCTGCCTACGGATCGTCCGTAATCCTATTGGCCTCCATGGTCGTCGGTGGCGTCGTCGGCTTCTTCTGGGGCGAGGGCGCGTCGGTTCTCCAGCCCGTCGCCGACCTCTTCCTCCACCTGCTCTACTGCTGCGTGCCGCCCCTGATCTTCTGCTCGCTCACCGCGGCCATCGCCAAGATGAGCGACCTGTCCAAGCTCGGTAAGATCCTCGGCGTCTTCCTCGTGGGCACCATCGTCACCGGCATCGTCGCCTGCCTGTTCATGGTGGTCGGCTGCGTCCTGTTCGACCCCTCCGCCGGCGCCACGGTCGACCTCTCGCAGGACGTCACCGACGCCACCGGCTCGCTCGACATCCTCGGCATGTTCACCGTCGCGGACTTCCCCGAGCTGTTCAGCAAGTCCAACCTCATGGCGCTCATCGTCTTCACGGTGATCTTCTCCATCGCCATCATCAAGGCGGGCGAGAAGGGCCAGGTCGTCCTCAACCTCATGGACGGTCTCTCCAACGTCATCACGCAGGTCGTCGGCATCGTCATGAAGATCGCCCCGCTCGGCCTGGGCTGCTACTTCGCCATCCTCATCGGCACCTACGGCGAGCAGGTCATCGGGCCCTTGTCGCGCGCCATCATCCTCTACCTGGTGGTCATCGCCATCTACTTCGTGGTGTCCCAGACGGTCTTTGCCTACATCGGTGCTGGTAGCAAGGGCGTCCAGCGTTGGTGGAAGACCTGCGTCACCCCGGCCCTCACGGCCCTGGGCACCTGCTCGAGCGCCGCTTCGCTGCCGGTGAACCTCGCGCAGGCCAAGGAGCTCGGCATCCCCGACGACATCGCCGACCTCACCATCCCGCTCGGCGCGAACCTCCACAAGGACGGCGCCTGCATCATCCAGATCATCAAGGTTGCCTTCCTGTGCGGCGTCTTCGGCATGAACTACGCCACGCCCCAGAACGTGCTGCTCTCCATCGCCGTCGCCGTCATCGCCTCCGTCGTCATGGGCGGCATCCCCGCCGGCGGCTACGTGGCAGAGATCTTCATCATCTCCGCCTTTGGCTTCCCCACGGTCTCCATTCCCATCATGGTCCTCATCGGCACCATCACCGACGCCCCTGCCACGCTTGTTAACGTGACCGGTGACACGGGCCTGGCCATGCTCATCGCCCGCATCGTGGAGGGTAAGGGCTGGATGGAGAAGTCGAGCGGCAGCTCCGACGACGCCGAGCCGCCCGCAGAGGCCGCTCCGGCCATGGAGATGTAGGCCCCTTTACCACACCTGTTACCACACCCGTTTTCGCTGCAGCGGTCTGCCTAGCGCGAGCCCTCTGCTCCCCATAGCCCTCTCTGCGAGGGTTCGCCCCCAGACCTGCCCCTCATAAGCACGAAAGCCAACCGAGCAGCCCGCCGACCCTCCACCGGCGGGCTGCTCGCGTACGTGTGTGGCGCAAGTAGCTTGCTGCGGGGTTCCCGTGCCCCGTGCGGATGCGGATGCTTCATCCGTAGCTCACTGCGGGGTTCCCGTGCTCCTATATGGATACGTTTGCACCATCCGCATCCGCTCGCGGGGCCCTGGCCGGCCATTTCGCCGTCCCGCGGGGCGCGGGAGCTACGCCTGGCGCATTCGTAACTCCCCGCGCCTCACATAAGCGCATAAAACCGGCGAAATATACGAGAATCCTGCATAGTGTTGCGCGAATGTAACGCATCGTCTCAATCGCAAGATTTTCCTTGACGCGCCGCCGCCGCAGCGCGAGGATGTTGAACCATCCACTGGAGAGAGCGCGTGGGGATACGCGCTCAGTGAATCAGGAGAACTACGCAATGAACAAGCAGCTATCCATTATTGAGGTCGTCATTATCTAAGACGGGTGGCTGATTCGCCGCCCGATTCTTTCGGGCGGCCTTACGAGGGGCCGTCGGGAGCCAATCCCACGGTCCCTCGTTTTTTGTGACTTGCGAAGCAATCCTGGTACGGAAGGGAGTTTTTCTCGTGAACGGAATCGTATTGATGGTCGTCTGTGGAGCCGTGCTCTTTGCCGGCTACATGCTGTATGGCCGCTGGCTGGCCAACACGTGGGGCGTTGACAAGGACGCCATCACCCCGGCCCGTCGCATGGAGGACGGCAAGTCCTTCTCGCCCGCCTCTGCCTTTACGGCCTTCTCTCACCAGTTCAGCTCGATCTGCGGCGCCGGCCCCGTCACGGGCACCATCGTGGCCATGGCCTTCGGCTGGCTCCCCGTCGTGCTCTGGGTCATGGTCGGCGGCCTGTTCTTCGGCGCCGTGCATGACTTCGGCGCCCTCTACGCCTCGATGAAGAACAACGGCAAGTCCCTCGCCCAGCTCATCGAGAAGTACATCGGCAAGACCGGCCGTCGCCTGTTCCTGCTGTTCAGCTGGCTGTTCTGCATCATCGTCATCGCGGCCTTCACCTCCATGGTCTGCGGCACCTTCAAGTACACCGCCGCTACCGAGGGTGGCATCGACTTCACCAAGTCCTACGCCGCTGGCTGCGCCGGCACCATCTCCATCCTCTTCACCTTCGTGGCCATGGCCTTTGGCTGGGGCTGCAAGAAGTTCAACCTCGAGGGCGCCAAGCAGTTCGTCCTCGGCGTGGTCCTCATGGTCGTCATGTTCGCCGTGGGCATGCAGTTCCCGCTCTACCTCGACCTCAACCAGTGGATCGCCGTCGTGATGGTCTACCTGGTCTTCGCCGGCGCCATGCCCATCGACGTCCTCAAGACCCCGCGTGACTACCTCACGTCCATCATGATGCTCGTCATGATCGTCTGCGCCGTCCTCGGCATCCTGGTCCTCGGCGTCCAGGGCAAGGCCACCATGACCGCCCCGGTCTTCACCGGCTTCTCCACCAAGTCCGGCATGATGTTCCCGGTCATGTTCGTCTCCGTTGCCTGCGGCGCCCTCTCCGGCTTCCACAGCCTCGTGTCCTCCGGCACCTCCTCCAAGCAGGTCTCCAACGAGCAGGACGCCGTTAAGGTCGGCTACGGCGCCATGGCCCTCGAGTCCTTCGTCGGCGTCCTCGCCATCATCGTCGCCGGCATCATGTACGCCGACATGAACACCGCCGGCACCGGCGCCCTCAACGTCGTCGACGCCGCTGGCAACCCCGTTGCCTCCACCCCGTTCCAGATCTTCGCCGCCGGCATCGCCCGTGGCATGCAGGCCTTCGGCGTTGACGGCACCGTCGCCACCGTCTTCATGACCATGAACGTCTCCGCCCTTCGGCGGCTACCTGTCCATCTGGCCGCTCTTCGGTGCCTCCAACCAGCTCCTCGGCGGCATGACCATGATCACCCTCGCCGTGTTCTGCAAGTGCACCGGCCGCAAGGGTTGGATGCTCTACGTCCCCGTGGCCTTCCTGCTCTGCTGCACCTTCACCTCGCTCGCCCAGTCCATCATGGGCTGCGTCACCGCGCTTTCCGCCGGCACCGCCGCGTCCGTGTTCAACTCCACCCTGCAGCTCGTCTTCGCCGTGCTCCTGGTGGTCCTGGGCCTCATCGTCGCCTACAACTGCCTCAAGGAGTTCTTCACCAAGGAGGCCGGTTCCCTGCCCGACGAGGAGCCCGAGTGGACCGAGCTCGGCCGCGAGCACGTCGCCGCTGCCGCCGGCAAGGGCGCTGCCTCTGGCGTCGCCGCTGCCGACGAGGCCTAAGTCCTCGCTCCTCGTGGGGGCCTAGCGGCGGCCCGGCACCTGCCCGCCGCCGCATGGCCCTTGCCACAAGCACCACCCGCTAGCTCTCAGCGACTCGAAGCTAGCCCAAGGGCCCGCAACCACCCGTTGCGGGCCCTTTTTCGTGGCTTTGCGGGGCGTGGCGTTGCGGAAGGCAGACGCGGGCCACGGCGGGCGCGGCCGTTCCACGGCACTATGTCGAGAAGCGCGTCTTCTCGAGAAGCTCCGCCGGCCTCCCGCCCCGCCGCGCCCGCTCCCGCCGCACGCCCCGCCGCGGCTCCCGGCGCCCTCCCTTATGTCCTTGCCGAGAAAAGGCCGCCGGCGCGCGTATACTTAGAAATGTTGCTTACTACTTGAGGAGGCGCCATGGCCGAAGACACACAGAACACAGCAGAGCAGGCCACGCCAGCTCCCGCGCCAACGGTGGAGGAGCGCATCGAGCAGGCCATCGTGGCCACCGCGCCCGGCACCGCCGTCCGTCGCGCGCTCGACATGATCACCGACGGCCACCTGGGCGCGCTCATCTGCGTCGGCGACTCCGACGCCGTGCTCGCCGCCGGCAACGACGGCTTCCCGCTCAACATCTCGTTCACCGCCAACCGCCTCTTCGAGCTCTCGAAGATGGACGGCGCCATCGTGGTGGACCGCGACCTCACGCAGATCCTGCGCGCCAACTTCCACCTCAACCCCGACCCGAGCCTGCCCACGAGCGAGACGGGCATGCGCCACCGCACCGCCGCGCGCATGAGCCTGCTCACCCAGGCGCTGGTCATCTCGGTCTCCGAGCGCCGCCAGGTCGTGCACCTCTACGTGGGCGGTCGCGTGCACCAGATCCGCCCCGTCTCCGAGCTCATGACCAATGCCTCGCAGCTCATCACCACGCTGCAGACCACGCGCCAGTCGCTCGACCGCGCCCTTTTGCGCCTCACCACGCTCGAGCTCGACAACTACGTCACCCTGGCCGACGTCGCCACCATCCTCAACTACTTCGAGACCCTCATGACCGCCGCCGACGAGATCGACCGCATCGTGGACCAGCTCGGCACCGAGGGCCGTACGGTGGAGATGCAGCGCGAGCAGCTCGTGGGCGACATGGCGAGCGAGTACCTCCTCATGATCCGCGACTACGCGCGCGACTCCTCCGAGGAGAACGCCGAGGCCATCCGCGCCGTCCTGCACGCGGCCGACCCCGGCCAGTGGCGCTCGCCCAAGCGCGTGGCCAAGGCCCTCGGCTACGATGACCTGCGCGAGGACAGCGTCATGGTCCCGCTGGGGCTTCGCACCCTCAACCGCGTCTCGGTGGTGCGCGAGGGCATGGCCGACAAGATCGTGGACGAGTACGGCAACCTGCGCGAGCTCATGGATGACATCGAGCAGAACCCGAGCCGCCTGGACGATCTGGGAGTGAAGAACCCCGGCATCCTGGCAGACAGCCTCTATCGCATGTGGGGCAAGAAGGAGTAGCGATGTCGGCACGTGGCACCCAGGCGCGCCCGGCCGCGCCAGACACCTGCGCCGTGGTCGCCGCCGGCGGCCTCGGCCTGCGCTTCGGAGACCCGCGCGGCAAGCAGTACGTGGAGCTGTGCGGGCTGCCGGTGCTGTGCTGGTCCATCGCGGCGCTGGACGAGAGCCCCTCCGTGGGCCACATCGTGGTGGTCTGCCCGGCGGGCCGCGTGGACGAGACCCGCGAGGTCGTCTCCAAGGTGAAGGCCCACGTGCCCGTGAGCTTCGTGCCCGGCGGCACCACGCGCCAGGAGTCCTGCCTGGCGGGCATCCGCGCCGTTCCGGCGGGCTTTGCCTTCGTGGCCATCCACGACGGCGCCCGCCCCCTCATCCAGCCCGCCACCGTCGAGGCCGTCATCGCGCGCGTTCGCGAGGACGCGAGCCTCGCCGGCGCCATCTGTGCCCACCCTTCGGCCGACACCCTCAAGGTGGTGGAGGAGGGGCAGGTCGTCTCCACGCCGGACCGCTCGCGCTACTGGGCCGTCCAGACCCCGCAGGTGTTCCGCACCCAAGACGTCCTTGCCGCCCACGAGCGCGCGGCCGAGGAGGGCTTCGTCGGCACGGACGACTCGTCTTTGGTGGAGCGTGCCGGCGGCCGAGTTGCCTGCGTGGAGAGCCCGAGCGACAACATGAAGGTCACGATGCCCGAGGACCGCGCCCCCATCGAGGCCATCCTCGAGCGCAGGCTCGCCCAGCGCGAGCAGCGCCGCGTGCGCGCCGCGGGAGGTGGGCGCTAATGCTTCGCATCGGCCACGGCTATGACGTGCACAAGCTGGTGGAGGGCCGCGAGCTCGTTCTCTGCGGCGTCCACATCCCCCATACGCTGGGGCTTCTCGGCCACTCGGACGCAGACGTGGCCACCCACGCCGTGGCAGACGCCATCCTGGGCGCCACCCGCCTGGGAGACCTCGGCAAGCTCTTCCCCGACACCGACCCGGCCTATGCCGGCGCGGACTCCCTCAAGCTGCTCGAGCAGGTCATGAGCCTCGCGCGCGAGCGCGGCTACGAGCTTCTGGACTGCGACTGTACCATCGCCGCCCAGGCGCCCAAGCTGGCCCCCCACCGAGAGCAGATGCGAGCCAACCTCGCCCGCGCGCTCGGCGTCGGTGTGGAAAGCG
Source organism: uncultured Bacteroidales bacterium (assembly GCA_963636635.1). GTDB lineage: Bacteria > Actinomycetota > Coriobacteriia > Coriobacteriales > Atopobiaceae > Parolsenella. Next base: position 9,633 of record CAVHKV010000019.1, on the reverse strand, counting down.
TTGGCGTGAAGGCCACCACCACCGAGCGCCTCGGATTTGTGGGGCGCGAGGAGGGAATGGCCGCCTGGGCGGTCTGCCTGATGGAAGACGCCCGTAGTTAGGATTTGCATGTTTGACCGCATACGCGAGGACATCGCGACGTTCAGGGCCCACGACCCCGCCGCCACCTCGACCATCTCCATCCTGCTCAACTCGCCCGGCATGCGCGCCATCTGGGCCTACCGCCGCCAGCACTGGTGGTGGACCCACGGCCACCCGCTGCTCGCGCGCACGCTTTCCACCTGGAGCCGCCACCGCTTCGGCGTCGAGATCCACCCCGGCGCCACCATCGGCCGGCGCTTCGTGATCGACCACGGCATGGGCATCGTGGTGGGAGAGACCACCATCATCGGCGACGACTGCCAGCTCTACCAGGGCGTCACCCTCGGCGGCACCGGCAAGGAGGGCGGCAAGCGCCACCCCACGCTGGGCAACAACGTCGTGGTGGGCGTGGGCGCCTCGGTGCTGGGCAACATCACCCTGGGCGACAACGTCAAGGTGGGCGGCGGCGCCGTGGTGGTGCGCGACGTCCCGGCCGACTGCACCGTCGTGGGCATCCCCGGCCACGTCACCACGCGCGGCGGCGTGCGCGTCCGCTCCGCCGCGGGCGACCGCCTCACCTGCCTGTCAATGAGCGACCAGTCTACAATCGACAAGGTCATTCGCGAGCGCGAGGACGTCGAGCACCACGAGTACCTGCCCGACCCGATCGACCGCACCGTCGACGAGCTCACGGCCAAGGTCGCCAAGCTCGAGAAGCACATTGCCGAGCTGCAAGCCCAGCTCGAGAACAAGGAGTAGCCCATGCTTGTCTACAACACCCAGCTCCACAAGAAGGTCGAGCTAGAGCCCATCGAGCCCGGCAAGATTCGCATGTACGTCTGCGGCCCCACCGTCTACGACCAGATCCACGTGGGCAACGGCCGCACCTTCCTGGCCTTCGACGTCATCCGCCGCTACCTCACCTACAAGGGCTACCAGGTCACCTTTGCCCAGAACCTCACCGACGTTGACGACAAGATCATCAACCGCGCCAACGAGCAGGGCCGCACGGCCGAGGAGGTCGCCGGCGAGTTCTCCGACGCCTTCATCGAGCAGATGCACCGCCTGGGCGTGCTCGACCCGGACATCCGCCCGCGCGCCACGCAGGAGATCGAGGCCATGATCGAGATGATCGAAGGCCTCATCGAACAGGGCCACGCCTACGCGCCCGGCAACGGCGACGTCTACTTCTCCGTGCGCAGCGACCCCACCTACGGCACCATCTCGGGCCGCAACGTCGACGACCTCAAGGTCGGCGCCCGCATCGAGGCCAACGAGGAGAAGGCCGACCCGCTCGACTTCGCCCTCTGGAAGGCCGCCAAGCCCGGCGAGCCCATGTGGGACTCGCCCTGGGGCAAGGGCCGTCCGGGCTGGCACACCGAGTGCTCCGCCATGGTGCACCGCTACCTCGGCACCCCCATCGACATCCACGGCGGCGGCCAGGACCTGCAGTTCCCCCACCACGAGAACGAGCACGCCCAGGCCAGCTGCTGCTGGCACGAGCCGCTGGCCAACGTGTGGATGCACACCGGCATGCTGCTCATCGACGGCGAGAAGATGTCCAAGAGCCTGGGCAACTTCTACACGCTCAAGGAGGTGCTGGACAAGTACCCGGCCGACGCCGTGCGCCTGCTGATGCTGCAGACCCACTACCGCTCGCCGCTGGACTTCTCCTTCGAGCGCCTGGACGGCGCGGTGGGCACGCTCGAGCGCGTGCGCGGCACCGTCGCCAACCTGCGCTGGGCTGCCGAGAGCGAGGGCGCCTGCGGCCGCGAGCTGGGCGAGGCCGACCGCGCCTTCGGTGCCGCCGTTGACGAGGCGAGCGCCGAGTTTGGCCGCCAGATGGACGACGACTTCAACACCGCCGGTGCCCTGGCCGCGCTCTTTGGCCTCGTGACCAGCGCAAACACCTACCTTTCCGAGGCCGGCGCCAACGTGGCCGGCTCGGTGGCCCTGCGCGCCTCCGACGTGCTGGTTGAGCTTCTCGGCGTGCTGGGCATCGAGTCCGTGCGCCCGAGCAAGGCCGAGCTGCCCCACGAGCTGGTTGACCTCGCCCGCGAGCAGGCCGGATACGCCGGCGACAGCGCCAACGAGGCGGCCGACGCCCTCGTGGCGGCCCGCGCCGAGGCCCGCGCGGCCAAGAACTGGGGCGTGGCCGACGCCATCCGCGACGGCATCGCGGCCCTGGGCCTTGTGGTTGAGGATACGGCTGCCGGCACCCGCATCAAGCCGGCTTCGAAGGAGGCTTAAATGGCCAAGCGAGGCGGCGGACGTCCGTCCCAGAACAACCAGAACGGCGGCCGCAGGGGCCGCTCCCAGGCTTCCGACCAGCGCTTTGGCGCTTCCGGTCGCGGCGGAGCCAACGGCCGTGGCGGCCAGGGCGGTCGCGGCGGCGCTGCCAGCCGCGGTGGCAAGGCGGGCGCTGCCGGCGCCAAGCGCGGCTACGCTCCGGCGCGTGCCGAGCGTGCGAACGGCCGTCCCGAGCGCGAGGCCGCGGGCCGTCCGCGTGGCGGCGCCGCTCGCGCGGGCGCTCCCAAGGCCGACTACATCGAGGGCCGTCGCGCCGTTGCCGAGGCCCTGGAGCTGGGCCTTCCCATCACGCGCGCCCTCATCCAGAAGGACTCCGGCAACGGAGACCCGGCGCTGGCCGAGCTCGCCCGCACTTTGGAGCTCGACGGCATCGAGGTCGAGCGCGTGGCCAAGCCCATCCTGGACTCGCTCTCCTCGCATGGCGCCCACCAGGGCGTCGTGCTCAAGGTCCGTCCCTACCGCTACGCCGAGCTGGCCGACGTCATCGCGGCGGCGGGGGAGGGCAACGCCCTCGTCATCGTGCTCGACCACGTGACCGACGAGGGCAACTTCGGCGCCATCGTCCGCACGGCCGAGGTCGTGGGCGCGGCCGGCGTCGTGGTGGCCAAGGCCCGCGCCGCCCGCGTGGGCACCGCCGCCTACAAGACCTCCGCCGGCGCGGTGCTGCACCTGCCCATCGCGCAGGTCTCCAACCTCGCCACGGCGCTCGACGAGCTCAAGGCCCACGGCTTTTGGGTGGGCGGCGCCACCGAGCACGCCCACGCCGACATCTGGAGCTCGCCGGTGCAGGGCCGCCTCGCGCTCGTGATGGGCTCTGAGGGCAACGGCATCTCGCGCCTGGTGCGCGAACATTGCGACTTTGAGTTCCGCCTGCCGCAGCGCGGGCAGGTAGAGTCGCTCAACGTGGCGCAGGCCACCACGGCCATCGCCTACGAGTGGCTCCGCCGCGACATGCAGGGCGAGACCGCGGGCAACGGTTCCGCCGCCGGCGCCGGCAACGCCGCTGGTTCGGCCGCTGGCGCCGCCGATGCTGCCACCGACGGCACGGCCGCCTATGGATCCGACGAGTGGCCCTCCGGCCTCGACTGCGACCTGCCGGGCCTCTCCGACTTTGCCCTGCCCGACACGAGCGACTTCGACTTCGGCGAGGGCGACCTTGGCTAAGCGCGTCAAGAAAGAGCTGCTCGTGGTGGATGGCTACAACGTCATCTTCGGCACGCCGCGCTACGAGGAGCTTATGGACAAGCCCGAGCCGGGCAGCCGTGACAACGACCCCTTCGAGCGTGCCCGCGACCTGCTCGTGGGTGACGTCGCGGCCTTTGCCCAGGGGCGCTACGAGCCGGTGATCGTCTTCGACGCCGCCGGCAACGTCAACCCGGACCACCCCGAGCTCAGGCGCGCCGGCGTCCGCATGATCTTCTCGCCCACCGGCGTCACGGCCGACACGGTGATAGAGAAGCTCGTGGGGGAGTGCCGCCAGCAGATGCGCGAGGTCACGGTGGTCACGAGTGATAACGCCATCCGCGCCACGGTGGGCGGCATCCCGGTGACGCGCCTCTCCAGCTCCATGCTCGCCCACGAGATTGACGTCCTCGACGCCGAGCGCGAGGTGGACCGCTCCGAGCGCTCCTACGGCCGACTCACGGTGGAGGATCGCCTTGACCCAGAGACGCTGGCCAAGCTCAACGCCCTCCTCGGCCGCAAATAGGCCTTTGGCGGGGCGGGCCTAGCCTCGTTGGGTTTGGACTTGGGTCTAGGTTCTCCAGGCTTGGGTTTGCCAGGTTTGGGCTTGGGTTTGGGCTTGCCGGGTTTGGGCTTGGGCTCTCTCCTAGCCGTCCCACGGTGCTAGGGCTATCTGCTTTGGCCCGCGGCGTTTGGCCCGCGCGTTCCTTATGCTCGCCCGTTTGCCCGCGCCTCATAGCGCGGCCCGGCTCGCCAAAGCCAATGCAACGTGACGGCCGGCGGATATTCGGCTACCATGCAAGGGCGCGCTAAGCGCCAAGGATTGCCAACGTAGCTCAATGGTAGAGCCCCTGTCTTGTAAACAGGCCGTTGTAGGTTCGATTCCTATCGTTGGCTCCAGCACTCTCAGGGCCCCGCTTTCACGGGGCCCTTTTTCATGCACAAACAACTCCAAATGCAGCTTCGGCCACCATGGCTCCATCGGGCCCGCCCCATTTTCGCGGCTTTGCCCCTGCAAAGCAGATTGTGCCCGCACCGCCATGGGCGGAGTGCGGAGCCGTGCGGGCGAATCCGAATACCAAAGCAGCAATCGGCCCAAAGCCAAGAAAACTTGTTGAGCATTCGTGGAGGAGAGCAAAAACAATTTTGCTCGGCCGGGTCCCGCCCACAAATTTCGCACTCGCAACACCGCAGCTAGAGCACCAAAAATACCTATGGATACGCCCGGGTGGGGGGATTACGTTGACAAGCTTTGCGCGGCCTTGTAATATCTCTTCCGCTGCTGAGGTCCACGGCCAAAAGCAGTCGCTTGAAAATGGCAAATGGGGATGTGGCACAGCGGCAACTGCGGCGGACTGTAAATCCGCTCCCTCTGGGTTCCTTGGTTCGAGTCCAAGCATCCCCACCACGCCCGTGTAGCTCAGTAGGTAGAGCACTTCGTTGGTAACGAAGAGGTCACCGGTTCAAATCCGGTCGCGGGCTCCATTCAAGCCTGGCGGTGTAGCTCAGTTGGTCAGAGCACGCGGTTCATACCCGCGGCGTCACTGGTTCGAATCCAGTCACCGCTACCAGAGCCCTCGCGGCGTCGCATCTTGCGGCGCCGCTGGACATATAAATAGGCAATATGGCCGCAAAGGCCAATAAGCTAAGCATCCACGAGGAGGATGGCAATGGCCAAGGAGAAGTTCGAACGCACTAAGCCGCACGTTAACATTGGTACGATTGGCCACGTCGACCACGGCAAGACCACGCTGACCGCCGCTATCACCAAGGTTCTCTCTGAGACCGAGGGCTGCAAGGCCGACTACACCGCCTTCGAGAACATCGACAAGGCTCCCGAGGAGCGCGAGCGCGGCATTACCATTTCCGTCGCCCACGTCGAGTACGAGACCGCCGAGCGCCACTACGCTCACGTTGACTGCCCCGGCCACGCCGACTACGTCAAGAACATGATTTCCGGTGCTGCTCAGATGGACGGCGCTATCCTGGTCATCGCCGCCACCGACGGCCCCATGGCCCAGACCCGCGAGCACATCCTTCTCGCCCGTCAGGTCGGCGTGCCCTACATCGTCGTCTTCCTGAACAAGTGCGACATGGTCGACGATGAGGAGCTCATCGACCTCGTCGAGATGGAGACCCGTGACCTCCTCTCCGAGTACGACTTCCCGGGCGACGACCTGCCCATCATCCGCGGCTCTGCTCTCGGCGCCCTCAACGGCGAGGAGAAGTGGGTCGAGTCCGTCCGCGACCTCATGAAGGCCGTCGACGAGTACATCCCGACGCCTGCTCGTGACAACGAGAAGCCGTTCCTGATGGCCGTCGAGGACGTCATGACCATCTCCGGCCGCGGCACCGTTGCCACCGGTCGTGTCGAGCGCGGCACCCTCAAGCTCAACGAGCCGGTCGAGATCGTCGGCATCAAGGCCACCCAGAACTCCGTCGTCACCGGCATCGAGATGTTCCGCAAGTCCATGGACTTCTGCGAGTCCGGCGACAACGTCGGCCTGCTGCTCCGCGGCATCAAGCGCGAGGACATCGAGCGCGGCCAGGTCATCTGCAAGCCCGGCACCGTTACCCCGCACTCCAAGTTCACCGCTGAGGTCTACGTCCTCACCAAGGAGGAGGGCGGCCGTCACACCCCGTTCTTCACCAACTACCGTCCGCAGTTCTACTTCCGCACCACGGACGTCACCGGCTCCATCATCCTCCCCGAGGGTGTCGAGATGGCTATGCCCGGCGACCACGTGACGATCGAGGCTGACCTCATCCACGGCATCGCTATGGAGGAGGGCGACCGCTTCGCCATCCGTGAGGGCGGCCACACCGTCGGCGACGGCCGTATCGCCACCATCATCGAGTAGAGATAACCTCTCAGTAACTCGCGAGGCCCGGTGCGAAAGCGCCGGGCCTTTTTGTGACTTGTGACCAAATCGTGGGGCTTTTGTTGAGAGTGTCGAGAAGATCGAACTTCCGGGCCTCTTTGGTTGACATCTCACCAGGGACGCTGGTAATATTCTCGACCGCGCCATGGCTGAGACAGTCTTGGCCATGACTATCAGGAGGAAGCAATGCGTACGATGGTTACCCTCGCTTGCACCGAGTGCAAGCGCCGCAACTACACCACCAACAAGAACAAGCAGAACAACCCTGAGCGCATGGAGCTCAAGAAGTACTGCCCGTGGTGCCGTAAGCACACCCTGCACAAGGAAACCCGCTAACTTAGGGTTTACCCTCACAGGCCAGTAGCTCCAATGGTAGAGCGGCGGTCTCCAAAACCGTTTGTTGTGGGTTCGAGTCCTACCTGGCCTGCCAGACACTTCACCGGCCTTCCTCAGGAAGGCCGGTTTGTATGATTGTACGGCCTCGCCCCGGAGGGAATTTCAATGGCCAACAAGGATCGCCAGAAGAGGAGCGCCCGCAAGGCGCGTGCTGCCGAGCGCAAGGAGCTCGAGGAGAAGCACGTCGTCTCTGCCTCCGCCACCTCTACCAAGGCCGCCCCTGCGCAGGCCAAGAAGGATGCTAAGAAGAAGGACGCCAAGAAGGGCGGCTTCTTCTCCGGCATCAAGACGTGGTTCTCGGACGTCAAGACCGAGATGCGCCGCGTGACCTGGCCCTCCAAGAGCGAGCTCAAGAACTACACCGTCGCCGTCATCGCCATGCTCGTTGTCTTTGGCGTTGCCGTGTGGCTTGTCGACACCGGCGTCGTCGCTGCGCTCGTCGGTTACTCCGGACTGAGGGGCTAAACATGGCGAAGCGTTGGTACGTCGTCCACACCTACTCGGGCTACGAGAACAAGGTCAAGAACGATCTCGAGCACCGCATCGAGACCTACGGCCTCGAGAACGTCGTCGTCGACATCAGGATCCCCACCGAGGAAGTCACCGAGATCAAGGACGGTGGCAAGCGCGAGACCAAGGAGTCCAAGGTCTTCCCGGGCTACGTCCTCGTTCGTATGGAGATGGACGACAACTCCTGGTCCGTCGTTCGTAACACCCCCGGCGTGACCGGCTTCGTCGGTATCGACGGCAAGCCCGCCCCGCTTTCCCGCAACGAGTTCGACAAGATCATGCGTCGTACCTCGCCCCGCAGGGGCAGCGCTCCGGTCTCTCACCGCACCGAGACCAACCTCGAGGTCGGTATGTCGGTTCGCGTTCTCAGCGGTCCTCTGGCCGACTTCGACGGCCTCATCTCCGAGGTCAACGCGGAGGCCGGCAAGGTCAAGGTCATGCTCACGATCTTTGGCCGCGAGACCCCGGTCGAGCTCGAGCTCAACCAGGTGAGCGTCATCGCCTAAACTGGCAACCCCGTGCGCCCCTCTTTCGGTGAGGAAAGCTTCTGAGGGGAGCGCGCTCAATAGCACCACCTACGTCATCGTTTACTAAGAAAGAAGAAGGGAAGACCATGGCTGAGAAGAAGGTCGTCAACTTCATTAAGCTTCAGATTCCTGCCGGCGCCGCCAACCCCGCGCCTCCCATCGGCCCCGCCCTCGGTGCCGCCCAGGTCAACATCATGCAGTTCTGCCAGGCGTTCAACGCCGAGACCTCTGACCGCAAGGGTGACATCATCCCCGTCGAGATCAGCGTCTACGAGGACCGCTCCTTCAGCTTCGTCTGCAAGACCTCCCCGGCCGCCGAGCTCATCAAGAAGGCCCTCGGCCTCAAGGGTGGCTCCGGCGTTCCCCAGCGCGACAAGGTCGGCCAGCTCACCCAGGAGCAGCTCACCCAGATCGCCGAGACCAAGATGCCCGACCTCAACGCCAACGACATCGAGGCCGCCAAGAAGATCATCGCCGGCACCGCTCGTTCCATGGGCGTCACCATCGCCGAGTAGCTCTTCGCACTCCTTTGCCCTGCCCAACCCTTGGGCGGGGCTTTCTGCCCAAATGGGCAACCTGGTAATTCCCGGCGAGAGCCGGTTAAGCTAGCGGCCACGTGGCCGCACGATGTGGGAGGGCGCAAGCCCGCTGACCACAGGAGGAAAGAACATGCCTAAGCACGGTAAGAAGTACGCCGCCGCGGCCGCCAAGGTCGAGGCCGGCAAGCTCTATTCGCCCAAGGAGGCCGTCGAGCTCGTGAAGGAGGTCTCCTTCGCCGGCTTTGACGAGACCATCGAGGCCACCTTCCGTCTCGGTGTCGACACCCGCAAGGCCGACCAGAACATCCGTGGCTCCATCTCCCTGCCCCACGGTACCGGCAAGACCGTCCGCGTCGCCGTCTTCGCCGAGGGCGAGCAGGCCCGTGCTGCCGAGGAGGCCGGCGCCGACATCGTCGGTTCCGACGACCTCGTGGCTTCCATCGCCGCTGGCAACATCGACTTCGACGCTGCCATCGCCACCCCGCCGATGATGGCCAAGGTCGGCCGTCTCGGTAAGGTCCTCGGCCCCCGTGGCCTCATGCCCAACCCCAAGCTCGGCACCGTCACCATGGACGTCGCCAAGATGGTCGGCGAGCTCAAGGCCGGCCGCGTCGAGTACCGCGCCGACCGCTACGGCATCTGCCACGTGCCGGTGGGCCGCGTGTCCTTCCCGGTCGAGCAGATCGTCGAGAACTACGGTGCCCTCTACACCGAGCTTCTCCGCGTGAAGCCCGCCACCGCCAAGGGCAAGTACGTCAAGTCCGTCGCCCTGGCCTCCACCATGGGCCCTGGCGTCAAGGTCGATGGCTCGATCGTCCGCAACTTCCTTGAGGCGTAAGGAAGTCCCTGCGGCTTCCTGAGGCACCTGATCTAGGCGCTCAAGCCTTCGCTTGCGTACTTAGTACGCGGCGCTCGGCTTTCGGGCCTATCTCAGGCACCTCAGAAACCCGTACGTTCCAGTTGCGTTAAACGCGAAGGTGAGGCCAACGGCCTCGGGAACGTTCGGGTAGCGCCTGTAAAGGCGTGAAGGTTTTGTAATTGAGTGCAGCCGCTTGACTTATGGTCGGGCGGCTGCAATCATTTTGACTGTTCAGCACATAGCACGTCCGCTGCCAGAGACAGCCGGTGCCCGCAAGGGCCTAAGGGGAGTTTCCCGCCTGCCGAGGTGGTCCAACGAGTGAAACTCTTGAGACCCCGTCTGGCCAA